>JAFNQK010000347.1 GCA_017386165.1 Treponema sp. | reverse complement strand
GCGCCGCTTTGCCCAGAATGGAATAAAGGTTGCAATCAACGGAAAGGCCTACCCCGTACGCGGACGCATCTGCATGGACCAGTGCATGGTGGACATTGGCAAGGACAACAAGGAAATCCAGCGCTGGGATAAGGCAGTAATATTTGGCTGCAAGGAAGACGGAGCATTGCAGACAGCAGACGACATTGCAAAGCTTACGGGAACAATCAGCTACGAAATAACCACCGTGCTTACGCGCAGGGTTCCACGCGAATTCCGCAGCTAGTATGGGATGAATTGAAAAATCCCCTGGCGGAGCTGGCTTAGCAGGCGCAGGGGATTTTGTTTAGTGTTTAGGCTTGCATCTGTTTGCAACCAGATTGGCAGCCGTAAATTAATAATGAATTAATTGTAAGTTGCAGATTTGAGTCTCTGCGGGACTGATATTTGGTACAATATGATTTTGCTCTACCTCAAGAAGCCGTACCTACTTCCTTGTGTAGCTCACATCGGACAGCTCTTTTTTAAGCTCGGCACTCGGGGTAAAAAGGACACGCAGGCTCTTAATATCGTTTGAGCTTACGTCCTCTGCCTTATCATGCCCTACTGAACTAAAAGACAGCTTAAAGATTCCAAACTTGTTCAGTCTGATGCGGTTTGAACTTTTCAGGTACTGCGGCATCTTATCCAAGAAACTCTCGATAACTGCTACAATATCTGCCGGGGTCAGCGTGCAGGACTTGGAAATTTCCTTTGCCAATGCATTTACATCGATTTCCTCGCCGTACTCAGCCGACGCATAATACTTAGAATCCGCATCTCTGTCGAGCGGGTTCTGACGCTTTGTAATTGAATACATCATAAGTGTATTCCTCCATAATTAAATAATGTTTTGAAGCACCTTATAAGCACCTCCGCTAGCGATTTTTTTTCTGGGAACTCCAACGAAGTTCCATATTCTCGGCCGAAGAATACAATCTTAAAATAATAAAAAACATCCCAAAACGGCAAGTTTTTTTTAAAAATTTTAAGAAAAAATACAAGAATTCTCAGTGAGTTTTATGAAAATTCTCACTGAGTTTTTAAAAATTCTCAGTGAGAATTTTAAAATTCTCACTGAGAATTTTCCTAATTTCCACTGAGAATTTTTGAATTTACAAAGTCTCTATTTTTTGCTATCATAAAGCAACTTTTACAGACAAAGGCGCTCCCATGAAAGCGTCTCTGCACCAGCTATTTGACAGGCAGAAAAAGCGGCTCAAGGCTTCATGGATCTTTGAGGCGCAAAGAGAATGCATTTATATAGAAGAAAGTGCATTTTCCTTGCGTAAAGGCTTTTATGGATTCACCGGTTAGGGATTGTAGGGGCGGCGTAGCCGTTGCGATAGCAATGGAGCGCGGTTAGCGCGGTTCTCGCAACGAAGTTTCAAGCGACCCCGGAAAGCCCGACCTGCCTGTTCCCTGAGCTTGTCGAAGGGCAGGCAGGGAACCGCCAGAAAGCCACGTATACTCCACCACTACGGCTGGGGGCTTTTCCGGGAAAAGGAAAGCGTAAAGAACAGCGAAAGGTATCACAGAACATACACCTGGAACGAGAAGAACCAGCTTGTCTCGACGAGCGACTCGCGGTACACGGTGAACTACGTCTACGGACAGGACGGACAGCGGGCTGCAAAGTACACGGCACAAAGCGAGACGCTCTACTTCAACAAGATGTGGACCCTGCACACGGACGGCGGAAACTCGCATCTCGGTGGGGAATATGCAAAGAACGTTTATCTCGGCGAGACAAGAATCGTAACAAAACTTGTTTCAGCCAACGAAATCAGGGCTTGGGAAGAAGTTAACAAAATCTATTTCTATCACTCGGACCACTTGGGAAGCGCTTCCCTCATAACCGACGAAAACGGGAACGAGTACCAGAGGCTTGAGTACACTCCTTACGGTGAAGTTTGGGTTGACAAATACTCACAGATTCAGGAAAGCACGGCGCTTCTTCCCTATAAATTCACCGGCAAGGAAAGGGATGAAGAGACTGGACTTTACTACTACGGTGCAAGGTACCTGGATGCGAAATATAGCCGCTGGTTGAGCTGTGACCCGGCACTTGGGGATTATGTTCCTCAGGCTCCGATTAGTGATGAAGCGAAAAAGCATAACCAGAACCTTCCGGGTATGGGCGGTGTATTCAATACTGTCAATCTGAATCTTTATCATTATGCGGGTAATAATCCATTATATTATACAGATCCTACAGGGAAATGGACATTAACAATAACAATAAATGCAACTGCAGGTGCCGGAGCAGAAGGTACTGCCGGCGTTGGTATAGCTTTTGGATTTTCGTTTAAGAAAGGTTTTTCCATGGGACTTGTAGAAACTCATTCTATAGGCGCTCAGCAAGGTGCATCTGCAAATGTTTCTGTTGCAGTAGGTTTTGATCCCGTTTCAAAAAGCGTTGAATCTGGAAAGACTGAATCTCTCACTATCGGTGGGTCAGGTGATATGCCGGTTGGAGCTGGTATTGGAGGAGATGTTTCTGTTGATTTAGAATCAGGAAATGTTTCATATTCAGCAAACCTATCAGTTGGTGTAGGAACACCAGGTGAAGCTCATGAGCTTTATACAACAACAAATACAATAACGGTAGATGACTTAGCTGATAAAATCTATAGAAATATGACTCCACAAGGAATTATGGCTGAATCTGGTAAGAAAAATTTGGATTCAGAGGAGAAATAAAAATGCACCCAATGATCTATAAACTAATTTGCGCTGGTCTTAGTATAATTATTATATTTTTAATGATTCTTTTCATAAAAACGGTAAAGGAAAGTAATCAAATGAAGAACGATTTTATCAGATATTTAGAAGGTAAAAAAGATTTTCAAAATCTAACAAAATTTGGATTTTACAATGTAAATGGTTTTAAGGAGAATAGAAGAGTTCCTTTTTTGGATAAAATTATCCTTGAGGAATATCATAAAAATAAAGATACAACTTTCTTAGAGTATTCTGTTTATATAAAAAAGAACTCAAAGAAACTACTTCTTTTATTTTTTCTTGCATTTGTTTTATTTTGTATTATGACAACATTGATGAATGTAGAATGAAACAAAATGCATCCATCGGATCATCGGTATGGACAAAATTATAAAAATAATCATCCGAATTATAATGGTAATTCAAAGTCCTGGTGAAACCATATATTTAATGCGCTATGGTACGCTTTATGATGAAAAGAATCCTAATGCAATGGAGTAATAAAAAATGAAAATGATTGATAAGGCTGGGCTAAGATGTTATTTAAACGAAGATAACAAGATGGTTGAGGTTTCAATTAATGAATATACTGATGTTGAAAGAGCCATATTGGAAGAAAATGCGAATGATATAAAAGATATTTTTTATAATTCATATTTATCTCCTGTTGATTTTTCAATGATAGCTAAAATGAATAATCTTGAAGATTTAAATATTGATGCTCGATATAAGGTATTTGATATATCGTTTGCAAATGAATTGCAGAATTTAAAAAGTCTTCAAATTGGAAAATTTACTGGAAGTCTAAATAATAACAGTCTTACCGGAGTGGCTTACAAATGGCATAAAAAAAGTGATATTTCTAAGAACTCAAATTTAGAATGGGTCAGTATATCTAATTGTGCAGACACAGAGCTCTTTATGAGCCAAATTAAAGAATTAAAAAAATTAGGAAAAATGATGATTT
>JAFNQK010000346.1 GCA_017386165.1 Treponema sp. | reverse complement strand
GATCTACGTCCGCATTTTCGACGCCCTGCGCCCGACACCGGAACTGAGCTTTGCCGTGCGCTACTACGGCGCTACCGCAGGACTCAATGTCACTGCCAGCATCGATTTCTTTTGCTTCTTTAGCCTTTACTTCCTGCTTAAACTCCTGCTCTTGAGTTTCTTTTAGACGCTCAAGAGCATCTGTTTTTTGCATGCAGGATTTTAACACTTCTCTTTTCTGGTCACTCACAAGTTTTGCCTCTGCAAGCTGCTGCAAAAGCTGTTCCGAAGTATTTCTGACATAAGTGTAAAACTGATTGGCGTTTGCAATATCCGTAAAATTAACAGAGCCCTTCATCTGAGACTGAACCTGCACCTGCTTTTGAGCAAGGGCATCAAGCTGCTGCTGAATCTGATTTTCTGCAGCAAGGGCTTTTCCCAGTTCTGACTCAGCGATCTGCTGTTCAAATTTTCGAATATCTAATACTTCCTGAAGTTCAAAAACAAACTTTTTCATTAGCGGTTTTATTCGTCAAACTGATGAGGATTTTCGTTATATTCAGTTTCAGGAATTTCTACTCCACTCAAAGCCGAAAGCTTATCAAGTGTATCTTTCATTGTACACTTTTCGTATTCATCCTGTTTTAAGAACTCTTCAATGGCATCGTCTTATCAATAGCATTATCAATTGAAGGAGAATTTCCTTTTGTATAAATACCAGTATTAATTATCTGAGCGTTATTCTGATAAACTGCCATCAACTCACGGATTTTACCGTATGCACGCTGAGTCTGACGACCTGTAACCCGCTTAGAAAGACGGCTGATAGACTGAAGAACATCGATTGCAGGATAATGAAAAGCAGCAGCAAGTTTTCGGCTCAAAACAATATGCCCATCAAGAACACCACGAACTGTATCTGCAATAGGATCGTTCATATCATCACCGTCTACAAGAACTGCATACAAGGCCGTAATAGAACCTTTATCATTAGTTCCGGTGCGTTCCAGAAGCTTTGGAAGGGAATCAAAAACACTTGGAGTATATCCCGCCTGAGCAGGAGGCTCACCTTTACTCAAACTGATTTCTCGTTGTGCCTTGGCAAATCGGGTGACATTATCCATCATGAGCATAACGTCTTTTCCCTGGTCTCTAAAGAATTCTGCAACAGCGGTACAAACCTGTGCGGCACGCAAACGGCAGATAGCAGGCTCATCCCCAGTAGCAACAACGATTACAGAACGCTTCATTCCTTCTGGTCCCAGATCATTATTTATAAAATCAAGAACTTCACGACCTCGTTCACCGATTAATCCAATAACATTGATATCAGCATCTGTATTACGGGCTACAACAGAAAGGAGTGTGGATTTACCGACACCGGAACCGGCAAAAATACCGATACGCTGACCTTTACCGATTGTAAGCATTGAGTCGATAGCCCTGACACCGGTGGTAATACGCCTTTCAATCGGAAGTTTTGTCATTTCATCTGGAGCAGGAGCTTCTGCAGGATAATAGGTATCAGGAACAATCTCGCCCTTACCGTCGGTTGCTTTTCCGGTAGCATCAATTGTTCGGCCTAAAAGATTCCATCCAACCGGAACCTGTAAAGGCTTACCGCTTGCGACTACTTCACAACCGATTTCAATACCTGTGGTAGAACCATAAACTGTAAGGCTTACATTCTTATCACTTAAACCCACAACTTCGGCAAGACGGTCAGTTCCATTTTTTAAGTGAATTGTACAAATCTCACCGATTTTTGCCACAGGACCTTCACTCAAAACTTCCAGGCCCTGAACTGCACTGATGTGACCAACATATTTAATTGGTTCAGTAGATTTTACAGAATTTAAATATTTTTCAAAGTTAAAATTATCAAGAATATCAGAAGCCATTTTCCCACCCAAGCTCCTTTTTTATTCGCTTACAATATTATTATTTTTAGCAATATTTTTAACCGGAGAAATTTCAAGAATCTTGTTTTCAAGTTCACCAAGCTGACTTGCAATACGGGCATCAATAGCACCAAAGTCAGTCTCTACGATACAACCACCACGGTCAACAGTAGAATCTTCAAGAACTGTAATTCCCTGAACATTTTCAACACGCTTAATAAATTCATCAATATTCTGAGTTGTGATTTTGAGATCGTCCATGTTTACACGAACAGTTACATCACCACGAGTTTTTACTTTTTTTAGAGCCGCAAGAACATTGCTCATGATTACAGATTTCTGATTTTCACTGATAATCTTAACGACTTTTCGAGTCATAAGAATTACAAGCTCAACAATCTGGGTTTCTGTATCTTTTAAGATTTCTTCACGACGTGCCATTACGGCTTCAAGGATTTTATGAAGACGGTCAATCAAGCGGTTAATTTCATCCTGTCCTGCCTGATAACCTAAATCATAACCTTCTTTGTAACCGTTTTCGTTTGCACCGCCCTTAATATGCTGTTCTTCTTCATGAGCTTTTGCAATTATCTGCTGAGCTTCAGCTTTTGCCTGTTCAAGAATTCGGTCAGCTTCTGACTGTGCATCGGTTTTAATAATCTGAGCCTGATCTGTCTGACGCTTTACTTCTGCAAAGGCAGCTTCTTCCGCTTTTTTAACAATATCATCAGCGCTTGCCTGTGCCTGTTCCAGCATCTGCTGCTTTTCGATTTCCCAGCCGGCTTTAAATGCTTCAGCCTCGCGACGCAAATCATCTGCGGTAGGCCCCTGATAGACTTCTTCTACAACCTCAGGTTCCTCTTCTATCGGCGCATAATTATGAATTAAAGGCAAAGTAATTTTTTTATCTGAATCTTTTGCTTTAATTTCATTTGGTCTGAAAACAATCTTAGCCATGACAAAACCTCAAAAAATTATGAAACAAGTTCGTCTTCACCACTACGAGCAATAACGATTTCACCAGAATCTTCAAGACGACGAATTGTAGATACAATCTTCTGCTGAGCTTCTTCTACATCCTTTAAGCGGACAGGACCCATAAATTCCATATCTTCTTTCAACATGCTTGCGGCACGCTTAGACATATTTCGGAAAATCTTATCCTGAACTTCGGCATCAACGGATTTAAGCGCTTTTGAAAGTTCGTTGACATCGACTTCGCGGAGTACCTTCTGGATAGCGCGGTCGTCCAGCATAACGATATCTTCGAATACGAACATTCGCTTTTTGATTTCTTCTGCCAAATCCGGATCTTCTTCTTCGAGAGATTCGATGATGGCCTTTTCAGAAGAACGATCAACAAGGTTCAAGATTTCAACGATAGATTCAACACCACCGGCAGCAGTGTAGTCTTCACTAGAAAGTGTAGAAAGCTTCTTTTCAAGAACGCGTTCAACTTCGCGCAATACATCAGGAGAAGTACGGTCCATTGTTGCAAGACGCTTAGAAACTTCTGGCTGCATTTCTTCAGGAAGGTTCTGCAGGATAACGGCAGCCTTTCCAGGTTCAAGATAAGCCAGAATCAAGGCGATAGTCTGAGGATATTCCTGCTGAATAAAGTTTAACAAGTGTGCAGGGTCTGTTCGGCGGATAAAGTCGAACGGACGAACCTGAAGACTTGATGTAAGTCGGTTAATAATATCAATAGCCTTCTGGCTACCCAAAGATTTTTCCAAAAGTTCACGAGCGTAGTCGATACCACCAGTAGTGATAAAGTTCTGCGCATTCATGAGTTCCTGGAATTCTTCGAGAACGGCATCTTTATATTCTGCGTCTACAGTTTCAAGACGGGCAATTTCAAATGTAAGAGTTTCAACTTCGTCTTCACGAAGATGCTTCATGATCTCCGAAGAAACATCAGAACCAAGAGAAACAAGGAAGATTGCTGCCTTCTGACGGCCTGTAAGGCTTTTATAATCCTTTCTGTCTTTCTTACTAGATCCGGCAGGTTTTAAGCTGCCAGGTTTCGGAATCGGCTTAGGATTGGATGTTGTTTTTTCTTCATCTGCCATAACTCTATTCCTCCATCAACCATGTACGGATGAGCATTGCAACATCTTCCGGATGTTCCTTTGCCATATTGATTGCATTTTCCTGAAGTTCTGCACGACGGCTTTCTTCGACGGACATTGTAACTGCAACGCCGGCATCGTCTTTTGCATCCCAGAGAGCCTGTTCCCGGGCAGCCTGCTGCTGACGCAGAAGTTCTTCTTCTCTGAGGCGTTTACGGCGTTCGATTTCTTTACTGATAATACGGAAGAGAATAAATCCAACAAGAACAATTGCAACAGCAGCAAGAGAAAGAAGAATTGTCTTGCGAGTCTGGATCTTCTTGAAATATTCTTCCTGGAATTTATTATGTTCATCAGAACGGTCTACAGGGTTATTTGTAACTACAACAGTATCACCGCGGATTACATCGTAACTGATTGCAGCCCGAACAAGGCGTTCAAATTCTGCAAGCTGTGGCTCCGGAACTGGAGTATACTGCCACATAAGATTACCTGTTTCAGGATCAATCTTATACTGATGAGTCTTAGGGTCTTTAATAATTTCCCAGGTACCATCAATATTCAATGCAACAGAACGACGACCAATCTGAGGAGAAGTAATTTCCGTTGTATGAGTAGTATTGATTACATTATTTTTAGTTGTTCCAGTTTCAACAGACTTACCGATTACATTTGAATTATCAGAATAAACTGGAGGTGTCTGCCCCTCTACTCCGGCAGGTCCTTCCGGATTAAATCCAGTTCCCTGCCATTCTTTTGTAACTGTCTGTTCACTGATTGGAAGTGTATCAACAATCTCAGAGTCATCGTATGGAGTATTTGGATTATCTTCTTTTCTGACAATTGGGGAATAAATAGTCTTGTCAGAAGTCTTTTGAGACATATCCATTTCTACATAAACATTGAGGTCACCAAGTCGTTTAGAAGTAACGATTCCCTGAAGGTGATTAAGGATTTCTGCCTTTAAGCGGGCTTCTTCCTTGTGTCGTAATTTCTGTTCTTTTTCAATAATTGAAAGACGGGTTGCATCCTCCAATCCTTCAAAATCATTCAGAACGTTTCCATCTCTGTCAGAAATTGTTAAATTATCGTGATTAAGGCCTTCGATAAGAGTGAGAACCAGGCGTTCAAGATTTTTCTGCTTTTTTGTATTTGTAAGCAAATCGCTTGAACGGTTAAGTGTAAGAATAATACTTGCCGAAACAGGATTCTGATCTTTTGCAAAAAGCTCTTTTTCAGGAATATTAATTGTAACGTTTGCTGAATTAACATCATCAAGAACTTCAAGAGCAGCCTTAACCTTATTGGTCATTGCATTCTTGAGTTTTACATTCTGTTCCTGATCTGTTACTGACCAGCTGCGGTTATAAAATTCTTTAAAAGGATCCCAGGTTGCTGGAGTAAGTCCTTCAGAAGTCAAGATTGATACAATTTTTGATTTTTGATCAGGATTATCGATTGTAATGTAACCGTCCTGATCCACATTTGCAGCAACACCCAATTCATCAAGCCGTGTCAAAGCCTGAGCCCGAACATTTTCATCTGAATAAGGTGAATTAAACAGCTTTGTTGAGACTTTTTTTGAAGGTACTGCAATAGCCAGAACAATTGCAACAATTACGACTGCTACAACACCAATTAGAATAACTTTACTTATGGTCTTACTAGTCTTCCAAAATTCTTTGGCTTTATCGACCATTTTTTTAAGCCACTCGTTCATTTTCCCCTCCATGAACGAATTTATCGAAATTTATATAGAATATTTTAGCATAGTATATAAATTCTGACTAGTAATTTTTTGAGGATTTTGATAATTACCGATTTAAGACTAGCGGGTAGTTGTAATTTCAGACCAACCCTGAACAAGTCTGTCGATTACCGACTGAGCAAGATTCAAGCTTGCGCGAGCCTTACTCATGGCGATTGTTACATCATGTAAATCAAGAGAATCAGGATCAGTAATTACCTGCTGCTGCATGTTTGAAACGTTAACCTGCTGGGCATTCATTGATGAAAAAGCTTCCAAAAGATAAGAATCAAAGGATTTTCTAGTTTTTTCAACACTGTCAGATGCAGCATTAGGAATACTGTTTAATGGAGCACCTGCAATATCAGATAACTTTGCAACGCCGTTATGTGCTGCGTTAGTTCTATTCATCTGCAATGTCTGTATTTCTGGAATCTTCATAATTTTACCACCCGATTAATAATTGTAAACCTAGCGGCTTCCAATTTCAAGAGCTGCACTGAACATACTTTTAGCACCTTCTACAACTGTAGAATTGGCTTCATAAGCACGGCTGGCACTGATTAGATCAACCATTTCATTAACGATATTAACGTTTGGATATTCTACATAGCCTGCATGTGGGCCGGATTTTATTGCGTCCGGATGATCAGGGTCATATACAAAACGACCTTCACTGGTATCCTTTACGATTTCTCGTACTTTTACACCTTTTCCAGGGCCATTATCCAGATCAGAAGGAACAAAAGGCATATTCCACTGAGCGCTTTTTGTACTTACAGGTTCAAAAACAATTCTCGAGCGTTTAAATGCACCGCCTTCCTGGGTTCTGGTGGTAGACGCGTTTGCGATATTATTTGAAATTACATCAGATCTAAGACGTTCTGCACTCATTCCTGTTGCAGCAATATTAATTGAAGTAAAAAGTCCCATACTATTCCTCTCCTACACTATTTCTTCATTACGGTGTTTAGCTGACTGAATTCAAAGCTTGTTAACTGAGTCAGCAGTCTGTACTGCATCTGAATCTGAAGGATATTGTTTGCTTCAGTTTCTGCATCTACGTTATTTCCGTTTGCTTTTGCGGTTGAAGTATAATCAAGAACTCTGCGAGGTTCTACATCACGGTAGTCGTAAGGTTCGTTCAATGCAAAATGGCGGTCATCAGTGCGTGTGAGCTGAAATCCGCTTTTTGCTTTTTCTTCTGATTCGAAAGCTCTCTTTAGTTCACTTTCGAAATTTACTGTTGTGCGCTTAAAATTAGGAACCTCACAGTTTGCAAGGTTATTAGCGGTTACCTGATAACGGAGCGAAGTAACATCCATCGCCCGCTGTAATAAATCTACAGATCTTGTAAAACTATTCATATCGACATCCTGAAGGCTATTACACCTTCAAGATGATAATCGGCATTCTAAAAAATTAGATTAGAAAAACTTTTTATTTTAGAGAATATATCGGGACAAATCCTGGCTCTGAACAACATCAGAAAGATTCTTGTCTACATATTCTTTATCAATTGTTACAGTTTCACCAGAATGTTCGTCGGCTGTAAAGTTGATTTCATCAAGAACCTTTTCCATGATGGTATGAAGACGACGTGCACCGATATTTTCTGCCTTTCCGTTTACTTCTTCTGCGATTTCACTCATACGTTCTATTGCTTCTTCTGTAAAGTTCAATGTAACCCCTTCTGTTCCAAGCAAAGAAGAATACTGCATAATCAGGCTGTTTTTAGGTTCTTTAAGAATTTTCTTAAAATCCTCTTTATGAAGGGATTCAAGCTCAACGCGGAGAGGGAATCGGCCCTGAAGTTCCGGAATAAGGTCGCTTGGAGCTGCAACACTGAAAGCACCTGCCGCAATAAAAAGAATATGAGTTGTATTGATAACGCCAAACTTAGTATTTACATTGCTTCCTTCAACGATTGGAAGAATATCTCGCTGAACCCCTTCGCGGCTTACATCATTACCGCTGGACTGTCCGCGAACTGCAATCTTATCTATTTCATCGATAAAAATAATTCCGCTGTTTTCAACCCTCTGCTTGGCAATATCACATACTTTATCGTTATCAACGAGAGAATCAAGAGTTTCTTCGGTCAAAATCTTTCTTGCTTCTTTAATGGAAACTGAGCGCTTTTTATGTCTTCCGCCCTGGAGCATGCCTGCAAGGTTCTGCATGCTTGACTGAAGGTCATCAATTGAACCGCCGGCAATAATTTCCATGCTTGGACCGTTAAACTGTCTTGTAACAGTTACTTCTACTTCGCGGTCTTCAAGCTTTCCATCACGTAGCATCTGACGGAATTTTTCACGGGTTGAATCCCCATTATCAGCGGGAAGAGTTTCCTGTGTTTGTCCTTCTTCAGAGAGGACTGTTTTTTCTTTTTTAGTTCCTGAACCAGGCAAGAGAAGATCGAGGAGTTTTTCTTCTACGATTGAAACAGATTTTTCTCTCAGTTCTTCTTCCATTTCGGCTTTTACATTTTTATAACCTACAGCCATCAGGTCACGAACCATTGATTCTACATCGCGGCCAACATATCCAACTTCCGTATATTTTGTAGCTTCAACTTTTAAGAACGGAGCGTTACAAAGTTTTGCAAGGCGGCGGGCAATTTCTGTTTTACCACAACCAGTAGGTCCAATCATCAAAATATTTTTAGGCGCAACTTCATCACGAATACTTTCATCGAGCTTTAAGCGGCGTGTACGATTGCGCAAAGCTACTGCAACGGCGCGTTTAGCCTTATTCTGACCGATAATATACTGATCAAGCTGTTCTACAATCTGTTTTGGGGTGAGTTCAACTTTATTTTCCATAAATTATAATTCCTCTACGGTAATATTATTATTTGTATAAATACAGATATCGCCGGCAATCTTTAATGCCTTTTCTGCAATTTCACGGGCAGAATAATTGCTTGATTCAAGATATGCAAGGGCTGCAGCATAGGCGTAATTTCCACCGGAACCGATTGCGAGAACATCGTTTTCAGGCTCAATTACATTACCGTCTCCGCTGATCAAAAGAATACGATTCTGATCTGCAACAAGAAGAAGTGCTTCAAGCTTCTGGAAAGAACGTTCTGTTCTCCAGAGTTTTGCAAGTTCTACTGCAGCTCTCTGAAGATCTCCATTGTATTCTTTGATTTTTTCTTCAAACTTGTCAAAAAGAGTAAATGCATCTGCAACACTGCCGGCAAAACCTGTTATGATTTTTCCACCATAGATTTTGCGTACCTTATGGGCATTTCCCTTCATTATGGTATTTCCAGCTGTTACCTGACCATCACCTGCCATGGCAACATGACCGTCTTTTTTAACGGCAATGACGGTTGTACTTCTGATTTTTTCTTCCATGTTTCTGTCCTTACTCTACTCTTCTGTTTTAGAATGAGGATGAGCTTTTTTATATATTTCAATCAACTTATCAGTTGTTATATGAGTGTATCTCTGAGTTGTAGAAATTGAAGAATGCCCCAGCATCTCCTGCACAACCCTTACATCTGCACCGTTAGCAAGCATCGCAGTAGCAAAGGTATGACGCATTGCGTGAGGTGAAGCATGATGATTAATTCCCTGGGCACCAGTATATTTTGTAAAAATATACCGAACTCCAGTTGTAGTCAAAGGTCCCCCTTTTTGATTTACAAAGACATTGGGAACCTCATCCTTTATCCCTTCTTTTTCAAATCGTTTTTTACGGTCTTTGAGATATGTCAAAAGAGCATTTCGGGCATCTTCTTCAAAATACACCTTTCTGTCTTTGCGACCTTTACCAGTTACGATTGCAGATTTAAATTCTTTATCCAAATCACTGATTTTAAGGTCTACAATTTCACTTACACGGCAGCCACTGGAATAAAGCATTTCAAACAAAGCCTTATCCCTGGTTTCCCATAAAAGTTCATTTGTCTCCGGCTGGCGGCACAAAGAATCAACCTCAGCTCCCGTCAAAAATCTTGGCATATGCTTAGGCATTTTTACAGTGTGGATTTGTAAAGCAGGATTACTTTTAATATAACCAAATTTTCTGCAATAGGCAAAAAAAGTTCTTACAGCGGCAATAAAACGATTAACGGAAGCGGCCGCCTTTTTCTGATCTGAAAGTTTAGCAATACACAGACGCAAATCTTCTGTTGTAACATCATCACAAGGAGTATCTTTTCCAAGAACATTCTGAAGATGAAGAAGATCGCCTCTATATGCAATTACGGAATTTTCAGAAAGAGATCTCACTCCTTTTAGATAAATGAGAAACTCTTCTGAACAATTTTGTAGCGTCAACCTTTTTTCGTCCACTAAACATCTGCATCATCAATTGCAGGTTCTTCATCTGCAGAATGCAAATAATCACAGTCCGGATTGATACAAGACTTGTAAGATCCGTTCTTTTTGTCAAATTTTTCAACAAGGAACCAGCCGCATTTTGGACAATACTGATCAATAGGCTTAAAGTGTGAAATGAAATTACAGGTTGGATAATTTGTACAACCATAAAATTCTTTTCCACGGCCTTTTGTCTTGCGGGCAACAATTTCTCCGTTACAACCAGGTACAGGACATTTAGCAAGAGGAATTGATTTTGTGTTGTGGCATTCAGGGAATCCAGAACATGCAAGGAAGAAACCAAAGCGACCAAGCTTTTTCATCATCGGCTTGCCGCACTTTTCACATATTTTGTCTGTCGGTTCATCAAGACTGCCCTTTACGCTTTCTACCTTTGCCATAACTTCTTCTACACGTCCTTTAAAAGGTCCAAAGAAATCGGCAATCATGTTGTTCCAGACAATTTCGTCCTGTTCTACTTTATCAAGTGTATTTTCTACTTCTGCAGTAAAATGTTCGTTGATTACATCAGGGAAAGATTCCACAAGAATCTTACAAATCATTCTTCCGAGTTGAGTTGGAACAAGCTGTTTGTTGCTTCTTGTAATATAATAGCGGTCAAGCAAAACCGAAATAATCGGAGCATAAGTTGAAGGGCGACCGATTCCCTTTTCTTCAAGGGTACGAACGATTGATGCATCTGTATATCTTGCTGGTCCCTGAGTAAAATGCTGTTCAGGATAGAACTTATCTGAATTAATAACTTCTCCAACTTTTAACGAAGGCAAAGCTCCAGTCTTTTCTTCTTTTGATGAAAGAAGCTTGATTACACTGTAAAAACCTTTTTCAGTAATCTTGCTGGCACTTACACGGAACACAGCGTCACCGGCTGTAATATCAGCACTTGTAGTTGTTGTTTTTGCATTATTCATCTGGCTTGAAACAAAGCGTTCCCAGATGATTGTATACAAACGGAGCTGATCTCGGGTCAAATATTCCTTTACCGAGTCAGGTGTATATTCTGTATATGTAGGGCGAATACCTTCATGAGCATCCTGAGCACCTTTTCCAACTGCGTATTCAATTGGTTCAGCAGGGAGTTCAGAAGGATAATTCTTTGAAAGCCAGCCTCTTACATCCTGCAAAGCAGTCTGAGAGATACGAACAGAGTCAGTTCGCATATATGTGATAAGACCGACACGGTTTGAACCGATGTTTACACCTTCATAAAGCTGCTGGGCAATCTGCATAGTTTTTCTTGAAGTATATCCAAGACGGTTAGCGGCTGCCTGCTGTAATTTAGAAGTTGTAAACGGAGCCTTTGGTCTTACAGTCTTTTCTGTCTGTTTGATATTTGAAACGACACATTCAGAATTTTTAATTTCTTCAATAATCTCGTTAACAGTCTTTTCTGATTTTAATTCAGGATTTTCACCCTTATACTTTACCAGCTGTGCTGTAAACTTTGTTTTTCCCTTGGCAAAATCCGCATCAAGAGACCAGTATTCTTCTGGAATAAAATTTTCTACTTCTTCTTCGCGTTCACAAATAAGGCGCAATGCAACTGACTGAACACGACCTGCACTCAAACCGTTTTTTACTTTTGCCCACAAGAGAGGACTCAAATTATAACCTACAAGACGGTCAAGAACGCGGCGTGCCTTCTGAGCATTAACACGACTTTCTACAATTTCTCCCGGATGCTGTACGGCTTCTTTAATTGCAACAGGTGTAATTTCGTTAAAAACGATACGGCTGATTTTTGCATCTGTTTTATCTTTTAAAGCATTGTTCAAATGCCAGGCAATTGCCTCTCCTTCACGGTCGTTATCGGATGCAAGAAGAACAAAATCTGATTTTTTTGCATCTTTCTGAAGTTCTTTTAAAAGCTTGGCTCTACCGCGAACTGTAATATATTCAGGTTGAAAGTTATTTTCGATATCAATCGCAAGTCTGGATTTTGGAAGATCAATAAGATGTCCCATAGATGCTTTTACTGTAAAGCCAGGACCCAGATATTTCTCAATTGTGTGAGCTTTTGCAGGAGACTCTACTATAACAAGTGTCTGTGGAATTTTCTTTGATTTTTTTGCACTACCTTTTTTTTCAGCCATACAGTTCCTCAAATATCAATTGCGAATCTTGAATACTGCGAAGTCCCGGCATTTCCTTAAGACAACGACAGTAGTCTTTATAATCATTTATTACAGGAGCCCCACTCTCCAGATATTTCTGAGGGGTATTCTCCAGTTTATTCTTTTGTATCTCACCCAGCGCAAATCGTCTCTGCAAATCCTGATTTATCTTTTCAGAAACCAGATTAGCCTGAGTTTCAAAAGCCGCTTTATGAAACATAACATCCCGGTTATATTCCAATGCAAACTGAGCAGTTATCAGGGCCCCACTTCCTGCCGGAGCCTGAATAACAACAGTTGCAGGTGACAAAGATGCAATAATCCTGTTTCGCTGAACAAACCGCCAGGATTCAGCAGGAACTCCCGGTACATATTCACTTACAAGGCATCCTCCGCTGGAAATAATCCTGGAAGCAAGGGAAATATGATTATACGGAACAATCGTATCAATACCACAAGGCAACACAGCAACAGTCTTTCCCTCTGGCAATACAGAATTATTCTGAACTGCGTCATACCACGCATTCAAAACTCCCATATGACTTGCTCCGTCAACTCCATTTGCAAGACCACTTACGACTGTACAGCCGTCAAAAGCAGCCTGATATGCAAACTCCATTGTCTTGACTTTTGCATAGGGACTTATATGCCTTGTTCCCACAACAGAAACAGAGCGATTTAATAATGCAGCTTTATTGCCTCTGTAAAACAACAGAAAAGGAGCATTAGGCGTTTCCCTGAGCAAAGCAGGATAATCTTTGTCAAAGTACGATAGAAATGAAATTCCTTTTGATTCAAGAATCGCTACTTCTCTCTGAGCATGCAGAAGGTTCTGTTTTCCATTCCAGGAAGAAGAACGAATCTGTCTTTTGCAAATTTCACTTATCTCTTCTATAGACAGTAACGCAAGGTTTAATGAACTGTCAATATTTTTTAGCAAAATTATTTTTTCCGCAAGGGATAAAAATGAAATTCTTGCTAACGAAACCATTAAAACTGAATCTTTTTCTTTAATTTCCGTATGATGCATCTAGTACCACTTTTTTGTTTTGTTCAGCCAATGCTTTTTTATCAGCTGATTTTGTGGTAGCAATTACTTTATCATACAACTCTACAGCCTTATCAAACTGTTCTGTCAAATAATATGCCTGTGCAAGGAACATCATTCCATCGATACTTCGAGTTTCAACAGTCAGATACTTTTCAAAATAAATCACCGCTTTTTCAGGTTCCTTTAATTCAAAAAGATACAAAACTCCAAGTGCACGTAAAGCATTTGCATACCTGTCATATATATTAATAGCACGTAAGTATGCATTTTCTGAAAGTTTTAGATAATTTTCTTTCTTTTCTGTATTACCCCGGGCATCAAAATCCAAAGCGGCATGGCTCATGTAAGCGGCACACAAGCCGACATAGTAATAAAGGTTTTCGTTGTCAGGATAGAACTCAAGGGCTGTCTGAAAACACTCCAGAGCTTCGCCGTACATCTTTTTATCGAGATATCGTGTTCCAAGTATTTTATACCAGATTCCAATCTGAGCATTTTTGTTTACGACTTCGCTGGCCTCAGCATCATATTTTTTAATTGATTCTTTAATTTCTTCGATGCTACCAGGATTACCGGAAGCCTTTTCCATATGCTGGATACGCTTTGCAAGAATTGTAGTATTTTTATAATTACAACTTGAAAATAAAATCGAAACAGAAATCAAAACTGAAAACAATATTCTTTTTTTCATATAAATCCTCTTATTACCACTATACTAAGGATTTGATTTTTTTACAAAAAGAATTTAATTATTTTCGTCAATATCAGAGTGTCCTGGAAAATATTTTTCGTGATAGGACTCGAGAGCCCTGTCTTCTACATGAGTATAAATCTGAGTTGTAGACAAATCTGAGTGTCCCAGAAGAGCCTGCACTGAGCGCAAATCAGCTCCACCACTAAGTAAGTGAGTTGCAAATGAGTGTCTGAGAGTATGAACTTTTGACTCTACACCGCTTAAGGTTTCCATGGACTGAAAGCGTTTCCAGACCCCTTTACGGCTGATAGGCTCCCCTTTATAATTTACAAAAACTTCCGGGACTATACGATCCTTTACTAAAAGAGGGCGAGCTTGCTTTAAATATTTTTCGAGTTTTTCCTTTGCCTGATCACCAAAAGGGACGATTCTTTCTTTGTCGCCTTTACCGCGCACAAGGATAATCTGCTCTTCCATGTGAAGATTTTGAACCAGAAGCCCACAAGCTTCGCTGATTCGTAAGCCACAGGAATAAATAAGTTCAAACAGGGCATCATCCCTGAGTCCAGTAGGAGTAGAAGTATCGATTGAATCCAGAAGAGAATTTACCTGATCCACTGACAGAACTTTTGGCAGTGCCCTGGCTGATTTGGGTCGTTCAAGCAAGAGAGCCAGATTTTCCTGCCATATTCCCAGACGGACAAGATATTCTCCCAGTGCGCGCAAAGAGGATAAATCTTTAGCAACTGTGACTGACGTACAGCTTCCGCCTTCTTCTGTTCCTCGCCATGCAAGATAATAAATCAAATTTTGAACAGTGATTTGCGAAAGTTTAATACGCTGTCTCTGACACCAGTAAAGAAAGATTTCGGCACTAAAACGATAGGTTTGAGCAGTTTGTACAGAATCTCTTTCAACAGAAATCAAATCTGTATAAAACCGCTCCAAAAAGCTCTCAATCTTATTCGTTTCTTGGTGGGAAGTTGATTGATTTTGATAATCCATTTTTCCTCATGCATGCAGGAGTGTTAATGTCATTTCTATCAACGTTATTTGAATTTGATGGCGCAAAACCAGAGTTAAAGCGGCCTCTTGGAGAACCAAATCCCGAAGAATATGCGGCTGGTTCTACATTTTTAGGCATAGAATCAATCTGTTCTGGCTGAGCAAAATCTCTTGAGGTGAATAATTCTGGAGTTTCAGAGTTTGTTTTTCCTGGATTTAAAAGAGAATCAAACTCGTCAAAAGAAACAGTATTTCTGTCCTGAACAGGCTGAGAAACAGCTGCTTCTTCCATCTGAGGAATTACAACTTCTGTCTTACCGCCTTCATCAAAACCAGTTGCAATAACTGTAACACTGATTTCATCGCCCATTGATTCATCAAGTACGATACCAGGCTTGAGATCAAATCCAGGAGCTGCAGAAGCCGATACAATATTGGAAATTTCTTTAAGTTCATTAAGTGAAAAATCACTTGAGGCACGAACATTAACGAGAAAGTGCTTTGCACCGTCGATTTTTGTATCTTCAAGCAAAGGATTATTAATAGCACGGGTTGCAGCTTCTGTAGAACGATTCTGTCCGGAAGCCTTACCGATACCAAACAAAGCAGTTCCCTGACCTTTCATTGCAGCTCTTACATCGGCAAAGTCGATATTTGGAGTACCGTATTCAGTAATGATTGTAGACATACCTTCGATACTCTGGCGAAGCAAATCGTCAGCAGCAAGATACTGCTGTCTAAAGCCCATCTGTTTTGCCTGACCGTCAAATACTTCGCAGATTTTACTGTTAGGAATTACAATTACAGAGTCAACTGATTCCTTTAATTTTTTAAGACCTTCTTTTGCAAGATTCATGCGCATGTCACCTTCCCAGTCAAATGGTGTTGTGACAATACCAACGGCAAGAGCACCGATTTCTTTTGCAATTCTTGCAACAACAGGAGCAGAACCTGTACCTGTACCGCCACCCAATCCGGCAGTAACAAATACCATGTTTGCACCTTTCAAAATATTCTGAATTGCTTCTTTATCTTCTTCAGCAGCCTTTTCACCGATAGAAGGATCTCCACCGGCACCAAGCCCCTGTGTAAGTTTCTGTCCAATTGCAAGTTTATTTGGAGCAACTGATGTACTAAGTGCCTGCAAATCAGTATTTAATGCAATAAATTCTACATTCTTTATTTCAGCTTCAATCATGCGGTTTACGGCATTAGAACCACCACCACCACATCCAACAACTTTAATAACAGTTGGGCTGGCAACACTAAGGCTTGACCCCTGATTATTAACTACTTCAAATTCCATTTATTCTTCCTCCCGACCCCTCGATTAGAATAAAGACCTAAAAGCTTTTGCAACTTTTGATAAAACATTCGGTTTTGACGAATCTGTTTTACCCTCAGATGCATGTACAAATTTCTTTTGTTTTTTTGCAGGTTTTACTGCATTTTCTTTATAGAATTTTACAAGACCCACAGCGGTTGCCCACTCAGGCCCTGCATAATCTTCTTCGATTCCGCCAAATCTTTCCGGGAACCCTACACGAACAGCCTGAGTTCCAAAAATATTCTGAACCAGCTGAACAATACCATCCATCTTGGCTCCCCCACCTGTGAGAATGATATTTCCATTAAGCTGGACGATTTTTGTTTTTTCCATAATACGGTTTAAAACCATATTGAAAATTTCTTCAACGCGAGGAGCAATATATTCATACAACTCGTGCTGATATATTTCATGAGGAGACTGTCCTCCAATTCCCTGAATCACAATTGTTCTGTTTGGATTTACATTTTCTTCCCAGCAGCAGCCGGCTTCAAGCTTGATTTTTTCTGCTTCTGTCTGCGAGATTCCAAGCATATAAGCAATATCGCTTGTAATCATGTTTCCGCCCACAGGAATTGATGTGGTACAAACCGGAGCTCCTTTTACAAGAACCAGAATATCTGTTGTTCCTGCTCCAAGATCAATCAAAATAGAACCGAGTTCCATTTCTTCCTGAGTAACAACAGCGTGAGTAGCTGCAAGGGTTTTAAGCATGATACCGTCAAGATAATAACCTGCACGGTTAACACAGGTTCTGATATTCTGAATAGTAGTTTTTGATGCAGTGATAATATGAACAGCGGCTTCGAGACAAACCCCCAGTCGATGAATTGGATCTTTAATATCCGGAACATTATCAACGATGTAATCCTGAGTAATTACATGGAGAATGTCTCTATCAAGAGCAAGTTTTACAGCTGTTGCAGAATCCCTTACGCGGTCAATATCACTCTGTGCAATTTCGCATTGAGCCTTGCCTTTTGGACTAACAGCAACTTTACCACGAGTATTTAATCCGTCTATCTGATCACCGCCAATAGCAGTACAGCAGGCACTAACATCTACTCCACCATTCTGCTCTGCATTTTCAATCGCATTTTTAATTGCATGTGCTGCGGCTTCAATATTTACAATATTTCCGTTTCTAAGACCTACAGATTTTTCATATGAAGTTCCGACTACTCTAAAGTTTCCAGAATCATCTTCTGCACCCACAACAACTCGTATAAAGCTAGTTCCTATATCCAGACCTACAACCATTGTTTCCACCCGTTATTAGCGTTTTCTATATGAAACCGAACCATAACGTAAATCAATTTCTTTAACAGACGGTTCAATAGAATTTACAACATCTAATGCTACCATCATATACTTTAAAGCGTCTTCATTCAATGAGCGATCGGTAAGAACTTTGATTTTTGAGCCATTTGGAATCAACATTAATTCATAAGTTCCACTTTCTTTTGGAACAACGCAGATTTCTGAAATTGCAGCAAAATACTTCTGACTTACATTTCTGATTTTCGAAATCTGCTCGATTAAAGGACGATATTTTGGAGGAATACGCATTCCTTCTGTCATATGTTCAACAGGAAGCCCTGAAATAATCGGAATCATAGAGTTTTCAGACTTATAAGAAGCTTTTTCCGGGAAAATAACACCGTTTCTGTCAATCTGCATTGCAACACTTCTGCCGTTATTATTAACAAAAGTCATTGCAACAGGTTCTCTTTCAATAATATTGATATAAATCTTATTTGGGAAAGTTTTTCTAACACTGACAGAATCAAAAGCACTGATACTTGCAAGAATAGAAACAGCTGATTCAACATCAAAATTAAACCAGTTTGTTGCATTCATAGGCCGCAAAAGTTCAACAACTTCTTCTGGAGAATACGAAACCGATCCTGTAACAGATACTCTTGGAGTCTGAATACTTGGGCTGATAAACTTATAGAATACAAATTCAAGTGCAACACAGAACAACAAAATAGCAAAAATTACTTTAATTGCCTTAGTTACTTTATCTGTACTCTCTCTCTTCATAGTTTCCTCCGAATACGAAGAAGGTAAAACAAATCCACCATCTGCTTCATAATCGTCAATACGGATACTTAAATCACTCATCTCTCAATTCCTATATACTTGATAAATCTATATATTCACTTTCGTTAATATTTTTTACAACGCTTTCTGTAGATTCCTTAATATCTTCATCGGAATTTAATCGGGAAGCATTGATAACAAATCCACACATACACAACGTTACAATGATTGACGAACCACCCAGTGAAAAAAACGGCAGCGGAATACCTGTAGAAGGTAACCCTCCGCATACAACTCCACAATTCACTAAAGACTGGCATACAATCATGGCTACAAAACCCAACGATGTATATGCTGCGAACCTATCTTTACAGGAAAGAGAAATTTTAAATCCTTTCCATGCAAAAAATCCTAAAATACAAAAGTACACAATAATTCCTACAAGCCCCATTGCTTCTGCCCAGCTGGCAAAAATGTAGTCTGCCTGTACTTCAGGAATTCTGTTACTCTGCACCAGACTAGTACCGATGCCCGCACCCCAAAATCCACCAGCGCTAATAGCCCTTTTAGAAGCCATAGCCTGATAATTACCATCATGCAAACCTTCTGTCGGATTCAAGAAAGAAATAATTCGTTCAAGGCGATATTCTTCACTAAGGACAAAATATATGCCAAGAACAACTGCCAGAAAGCCTACAAATATCATCCATTTGCACTTCATACCGCAAATCGCAAAGAAAATGCAGCAGAATACAAAAATAAATACTGTTGTAGAAAAATCCTTTTCTGCAATTACAAGACCACAAAACATAACAAGGTTGAAAACACCCTTTCCTACATTTCGTTCTTCTATTACAGAAATAGAACTTTGTTTATCAAAGAAATTGGCAAGATACATGATCAATGTAAACTTAACAATTTCTGATGCCTGCAGGGTAAAGCCCATTGGTAACCTCAACCAGCGTCTAGCACCATTTTTTTCAATTCCCAAACCTGGAATCAAGGTGAGAACACACAAAAATATTGTTGCAACCCAGATTACAGGTAGAATTTTTCGAATAAAATCTACAGGTGCCATTGCAAGAAAAATAAATCCTACGATTCCTACAATTGCACAAACAAACTGTCTTTTTACAAAGTAGAAGGAGTCCCCTTTGAGTCTGTAAGCAGCACTCTGAGAACAAAAATACAATGTAAAAAGTCCCAGTCCAAGGAGAAGAATTACAGAAATCAGAAAACCTGTATCACTTTTTCTGTACTGCTCCAGCGGGCGTTCAGCAAAAAAACTATAACTACCCATTTAAACTTCTTCTTCCTGAATTAAACTTATTATGCGCTCCAGAGCGATACCTCTGGAAGCTTTTATCAAAATCAAGTCTCCTTTTGTTGTCTTGTTCAATAATTGCGAAGCAATCTTTTTGATACTTTCATCATCGTGTTCAGAAAAATACAAAACGTTATTAAAACCAGAAGCGGTACATTCTTTATATCCGCAAGACATTTCTTTTCCTACGAGAATTAGAATTGCACCAGGAACCTCACAAGCCTTTTTAACTACACGCTTGTGTTCTTCTTCTGATTTTTCACCAAGTTCAAGCATATCGCCTAATACAAGGTATTTATTCTGCACATTCTGAATTGTCTTACAGAAATCGAGAACACTGCTCATAGAATCAGGATTTGCGTTATAGCAGTCCTTAATAAGACTTACTTCCTGACCGTTTTTAAGAGTAATACTCTTAATTTCCATTCGGCCGCTTACAGAATCCATATTTTCAAGTCCTGCTTTAATCTGAGTAGGAGTAACATTTAAAGCCTTACCAATTGCGCAGGCACCGAGAGCATTCCGATAATTGTACATTCCGGCATTCTTAAGGTGAATTTCTACTCCATCAAGAGTAAAAATTGTTCCGTCAAGACCAAGATCTTTTACAAAAACTGCACCACTCTGTTCAGAAGGAACTGATTCGCCGTAATAAGTAATTGACCCCAAGACATTTTCGCCCAGGAACAATTTAAAATCGTCTGCATCAGGAATAAATGCAATTCCATCCTGTGGAATATATTTAAAAATCTTTCGTTTTTCTAATGCGATATTCTTACGGCTTCCAAGGATTCCTATATGGGCTGTTCCAATGTTTGTAACAAGTGCATACTTTGCTTTTAGAACTGCACTGATTTCACCAATTTCATTTTTGCGGTTCATACCCATTTCAAATACACCAACCTCATGTTCAGGTCTGATGTTAAATACAGAAAGAGGGAGTCCCGTTTCAGAGTTAAAATTTCCCTGGGTATATACAACGTTGTATTTCTGCTTAAGAACAGAAACCACCATTTCTTTTGTAGTTGTTTTTCCGCTGGAACCAGTAATTCCAACCTTAATAAGCTTAGGAAATTTTGCTACATATGCGGCAGCAGCATTCTGCAAAGCAGTCATTGTGTTAAATACAGAAATAAAACTTACAGACAAATTATTGCTTGCAAGCTGCATATATTTATCAGAATTCGATTCATATTCATTTTTATTAATGAAAATAACGGTTGCACCACTTTCGATTGCTTTCTCAACATAAATATGACCATCCTGATTCTGGCCAACTAAAGGAACAAAAAGGCTTAATGGTTTAACATTTCGGCTGTCTGTAACTACGGATGTAAAGCAAAAATTTTCTCTGTTTTTATCAAAACCAATAAAAACCCCACCAACGGCTTTCAATAATTCATCTAATGAAAGCAATGATTCATTGTTCTGCATTATTTCTTCTCCCCGCTCATTTCAACTCGAACAATATCTTCTGTTTCAGCCTTATGCATTCCGAGTTCCTCAACCGCTATTTTTTCTATTCTATCTGTACTTGAAAGCAGACTTATGTCGCTCACAAGTTTTTTGTTCTGTTCAACAAGGCGTTCCTGCTTCTGCTCAAGGTCACCAATTTCCCGGGACAAATCAGCATAACGCTTAGTCTGAATACCATAAGCCACGAGAAGAAGAGGAATTAATGCTGCGAGTACACAAGTTAAAACTGTCTGTAAAACCTGTTTATTCTGAACCTTCATTAAAATCCTTCTACTCCCAGTAAATGATATTCTGTTGCATCATGCAATTTTTTAACAACCCGCAGCTTTGCACTTCTAGATGGAGAATTTTCCCTGCACTCTTCTTCTGTAGGACCAACCGGTTTGCGTGTAAGAATTTCTGCACAGGCAGAACCACCGCATCTACAGACAGAAACCTCTGGTGGACAAACACATTGCTTTCCGAGATTACGGAAATAATTTTTAACAATGCGGTCTTCCAGAGAATGAAAAGTAATTACCCCAAGTTTTCCGCCAACATTGAGATTATTAAAGGCATTATGAATTGCAGGAGGAATATGTCTCAATTCACTGTTAACAGCAATTCTCAAAGCCTGGAACGTTCTTGTAGCCGGATGAATCGGACCATGTCTATAATTAGCAGGAACACAGTCATAAATTACATCTGCAAGAGCTTTTGACGACTCAATTCTGCCCGATTTTCTAGATTCAACTATTCCTCGTGCAATTCGTCGACTCAACTTTTCTTCACCATAAAGATAAATAAGGTTAGCAAGTTCTTCTTCTCTAAGATTATTTACCAGGTCTCCGGCAGAATCTTTTTCCGAATTTGGATCAAGACGCATATCAAGAGGCTCATCATATCTGAATGAAAAACCTCTACCAGAGCGTTCATAGTGAAAAACCGAAATTCCCAAATCAAATAAAATGAGATCTGGTTTCGGATATTCAGCTGGATAATTGGCATGAAAGTCATTAAACCAGCCGTTATAGAAATGCATTCTGTCTCCATAAGGCGCAAGTCTCTCTCTTGCACGAGCTTGAATTACAGAATCTGCATCAATACCAATAACATTTAATGTAGGAAATTTTGAAAGAAAGGCATTTGAATGTCCACCTTCTCCTAAAGTGCAGTCCACCATCCAGGCTTTTTTTTCATAAGGTTCTCCGACCGGGCTCAAGTATTCAAGACAAGGTCCGAGTAATACAGGTTTATGAACAATTTCCACTTTAGTTCCCCACAGAACTATTAAAAGCTAATGTTTTTCAATTCTTCACTTGCTTCTAAAAGTTTATCTTCAGTTTCTGCAAGATATGCTTCATAAGAAGCGGCATCCCAGAGTTCGATATATTTCTGAACCCCCTGGATAACACATTCTTTTGAAAGAGATGCATACTCACGCAAACTTTGCGGGATCGAAAGACGACCAGATTTATCAATTTCGATTTCCTGAGCTGGAGCGATAAAACGACGCATGATAATGCGATGTTTTTCGCTGAATGGAGAAGCATTTTCCATCATTTTCGACGAAACATTTTCCCATTCCTCAGGTGTAAAAAGCCAAAGACAGCGTTCAATGGACTTAGTTACAATAAGCACGTTACTTGTAATTCCGGTACGAATTTTAGCAGGCAACATTATTCGGCCTTTTTCGTCCAGAGTGTTTTTGTACTCACCAGTAAGTAAATTCACCACTTCCTTCCACTTTTTACTACTTTTTCCCACTTAATTACCATTTTAATCAAAAAATTCTTAAAGTCAACAGATTTTATTGCCGAAAATAACTTTTTTTTAATATTTTTTTAGATTAAAATTAAAGGGTGAAAAATCAGTTCAGCACTCTAAACGAAAGCTCTTTACACAAATCTCTCAAAAAACTTTACAGTCTCGACGAGGGGTCCAGAACAGAAGTTGAACTTGATGGATACATATACGATATTGTTACAAAAGAAAATGATGTAATTGAAATTCAAAATCTGAATGTTTCCAAATTAAAAGACAAGATTATTACCGCCCTGAACAACAACCGAAAAATAAAAATTGTACACCCGGTAATTTCAAAAAAAATCATCGAGACATATACCAGCGATCAAAAATTACTGCACAGACGGACAAGTCCTAAAAAAGAAACAATATATTCAGTATTAAAAGAACTAACAGGTATTCATCCCCTGCTTTTAAAAGAAGGGTTTACTTTAGAACTCCCGTTTATTTCAATGACAGAAATACGAATAAAAACAGAAGAACCTGTTCAAACAAAAAACAAAAAAAGACACTTTAAAAGAGACTGGATTAAAACTGACAAAAAGCTAAACGAAATTTTCAAAACAAGAAGCCTCTGTTCTAGAGGAGACTATTTAAATCTCTTGCCCAAAGATATTCCTGAGAGCTTTACTACAAGTGATATAAGAGCGGCATTAAGACAACAGAAAAAAACTTCTCAGGCCGATTTAAAAAACATAAATCTTCTGGTATGGCTTTTATCTAGAATGG
The DNA here is from genome assembly GCA_017386165.1 of Treponema sp. GTDB lineage: Bacteria > Spirochaetota > Spirochaetia > Treponematales > Treponemataceae > Treponema_D. The sequence continues at coordinate 7,984 of JAFNQK010000346.1, read as the reverse complement.
AAATAATAGAACCCTGCGGCAAAAAAGGAAATTCGATAATTTATAAAGTTAAACAGACATAAAAAAAAGACCACCGCAAAAGCAGTGGCCTCTTATCACTAAAGATTTAACTTACCATGCATCAGACATATCGTCTTCGTCATGATTTTCCATATCGTAAAGGTCAGTTACACAACGAAGGTCATCCATGTACATGTAGTATGTACCACGAGCCTGCATTGGATTACAGTCTACACGGAAACCAATGATTCTAAGACCTGGTTTATCTCCGTAGTATACACTGTGCTGAACGATACCATGTTCACTGTCAGGACTAGGTGGAACTACAGCAGTAAGCTTTTTCCATCCGCTGAATCCTAATGTTCCCATGAAAAGTTCATAGTTACGACCAAAATAATCTTCGATAAGAACGTACAATTCGTGATCCTGGTTACGACCACAAACCCACATAGAAATAGTCTTTGTGATACCTTCGATAGGCACTGGACGCTGTGAATTAATGTAGAAAGAGTTAATTCCACGACGGAAGAATTCTACCTTAACACCAAGTACATGTGTATCCTGAACACCTGCATCAACATCTTCTTTAAGAGGTTCTTTCATTGCAGGATTACCTTCAAACTGGCGAGCAGAAATTACACCGTAATCTGGAGACATATGAACGCTCCATGCACCTTCTCTTTCAAACTTATCAAGAGAGATTTCACGAAGAGACTGCATAGCAGAATCATTTCCGATTGTCTCTGGATTTGGTTCATCAACAAGACTGTTCTGAGCAAAAACACTTACTGCAGCAAGTGCCAATACTGTTGCTAATACTAACTTCTTCATTATTTTGCATCTCCATTAGAACTGTTAGATTTTCCTGCAGAAGTTCCAGTTTCAGCATTGCTAAAATCTGCTTCTTTTAATTCATATCCATCATAGATGTATGAAAGTGAATTAGACAAGAATTTAAGATTATCAAAATAAATTGTAAAATCATCTACATATTCAGCAGCATCAGATCTAACACGGAAACCAACAAATGTAAGGTTTTCCGGACCTGAACGAAGACGAGAGTGCTGATCAATCCATCCAGGAACATTTACGATAATGTTTTTCCATCCGTTAAAGCGGAGATTTCCTGCAGAAAGAACATGTACGCGACCATTTGAATCACGAATCATCAATTCAAGGTAATAAAGGTAGTTTGCACCCCATACCCAGAAATCAAACTGCTGAACGTTTCCGATAAGTGGAATTTCATAACTGTTTCCGTCTTTCTGTGGAAGAATTTCCATCCAGTTATCACCTTTGCGGTTATATGCAACTTTAACACCAAGAACTTTAGGATTTTCTACACCCTTGTTCAAAACTTTCAAAGAATTAGGCATACCATCAAAGTAACCGATTCTTGGATAGTCTTGTGCTGCAAAACGGCTAGCATTAACAGTCCAGTCCCAACTCAATGATTCACCGTTATGAACATAATTCTGTTCATTCTGTGCATCAAAATTATCAATTACAAATGTCTCCTGACTTTTTGAACTTGGCTGGCTGAACGCAGGGATACAAAGTCCAAAAATTAGAGCTAGATTTACAAAGACTTTTACGCCCTTTTTCATGTAAAACTCCTTATCACATATTACATTCCGACTCAAGGGAATGCCTCATTTATACTCATCGGAAGAAATGCAAAAAATATTTAAAGTTAATTTTATTATATTTACACATAAAATGTTTGTCAAACTAATTATATTATTCAGACCTATGAGTTTTTTATGGTTTCTTTTAATTTCATAAGTTTCTCAAATTCTTTTGGAGATGTTTTTCTCAAATGTTCTTCTACAATCTTATGGCGGTTCTGAAGCAATTCTTTTGCCTTTGGATTTAAGAGAAGAACCTTCTGCTCAACAACCTGCTTTCTGTTTTCAATTTTCTGTTCAATGCGGTTAACAAGCTCTTTTGATAGCATTCCCTTTCCTTCCAGCTGTTCAAGCCTGATTTCAAAGTACTGCAGAAGTTCTTCTTCGTCGAAAAGACCGATTTTTCCCCATTTGAGCTTTTCTTCAATTCTTTCAATATCAACTTTTTCAGCTTCTTCTGCACTTGAAATATCCGAAATACTAGAAACCATCTCCTGAGCAAGACTCTTCATCTTCTGCTCCGCATCTTTTCCAAATGCCCATTCAAACTCTGCAAGGCGTTCGTCACTTTCAACTATTGCAATCTCGGCTGGTTTCTCTGCCCCTTCCAGAGGGTAAGGTTTTTCAAGACCACAAGCTCTTAAGGCAAGGGATACCGTACGGCGGACACAGCCTTCTTCAATCAGAAGCTCTGCTCCATATTCCCGCAATCTGTCATTAAGAACCCCGGCATGTTCTGTTATGTAAAAAGAAATACCCTGACTCTTTAATTTTTGATATAGAGAAACAAGTCTGTCACTGGCGGTTATATCAATATTCCCTATTCCGTGGGCATCAACTATTACCCGTTTTGTATCATCTTTTAATGCACCAAGAATATCATTCTCAAATGTATCAATATTTGCAAAAAAAAGATTGCCTCTAAAGCTGTACAGGACGGTTTCTTTTATGGGAAGAGCCGCTTTATTCCGCTTAAGATTGAAAAAATCATCATGTCCCGGAATCAATCCCAAAAACGATCTCGGCGGTACAACAGCCTTGCGTACAACCATGGTAAAAGAAAGAATTACACCAATTAAAACGCCCCAGATGGTTCCAAACAAGAGAACACCCAAGAAGGCTGTTATAAAGACTATAAATTCTGTTTTATCCTGCTTAAAAAGACGAAAAGCCTGTTTGTAATCAATAATGCCGATTAAAGCACTGATGACAATTCCAGTTAAAACAGGAACCGGATAATAAATAAAATAATCTGTCAGAAAGAGCACGGTTAACAGCATCGTAATAAAACTTACTATCGAAACAATCTGGGTTTTAGAGCCAAACTGATCCGACATTCCGGTTCTGGAGACACTGCCGTTTATCGGGCAGGAACCGCTAAGGGAGCCGACCAGATTCATCAGTGCATAGGCCGTTAGTTCCTGATTAAAATTGACTGAATAATTATATTTCTGAGCATACTTTTTGGTTGTCAAAAGAGACTGAGCCATTATTACAAGTGAAATGGAAAAACTGAGAACAATATATTTTCCCAGATTAGAGAAAAGAAGCGGTGTCTCAGGAATTACAAAACGTCCAAGTCCTCTTGGAACGGCAGAAAGAAGCTTTACGCCATACCGATCGATTTTAAATACCGTAGTAAGGATTATTCCCAAAACAAGCATAAAAATTGCCATCGGCAGTTTTGGAAAAAACTTCTTAAAAACCAGAATAATTACAACTGTAAAAAGCCCGAGACCAAAAGAAACAGGATTAAAGGATTTGATTTCGTGAACAAGATTTATCAAAAGGGAAACAACTTCTCCTGTCCCCGGATTTCCTCCAAAAAGTTTTGGAATCTGCATTAAAATGATTGTGACCCCAACTCCGCTTATAAAACCGCCCATAACAGGATTTGAGATAAATCTAATTATTCTCCCTGCCCTGCATATCCTAAAAACAACAAACCATAGAGAAACCAAAAGCGTAACTGTAGAAACAATTTTAATGCACTCAGAACTTCCCGCCTGAACGTTTAACGCGCATAAGCTAGACCCAAGCATCGCAGCAGGCATTGCATCTACCCCAACAATAAACTGAGGAGAAGAAGTAACCAGACTAAAAACTAAAATCGGAAGCAAAGAGCCGTACAATCCGTATACAGGCGGAAGGCATGCAATCTGGGCATACCCCATGGAAATAGGAATCGAAACTATAGCGACGATTATTCCGGAGAGAATATCATTTGGTAAAGATTTAGCATTAAAGGTATTTCCGTTCATGTATTACAGCGAAAAACTTTCTGGCAGAAGTTCACCGAGGGTAAAAATCTTATAATCCGAAATACTCTTTGCAAGAATTATCTTAAAATCCGGATTGCAAAATTCCCGCATGACCTGACGGCACACTCCACAGGGCGGGCAATAGTCCGAAACAACTCCCTTCGGCCCCCCTACGATACAAATTGCCGAAAAATCCCTGACACCTTCACTGACAGCCTTAAAGATTGCAGTGCGTTCAGCGCAGTTACTGGGACCGTAGGCAGCATTTTCAACATTACAGCCGCCAAAAATCTGTCCTGCTTTTGACAGCAAGGCTGCCCCTACCTTAAAGTTTGAATATGGAGCATAAGAGAAATTAAGCATATCTAAAGCTTTCTGTATTAATTCTGATTCATTCATGCCTTTTATTATACAACCGGTTTTGTTATAATGAAACAAAGAAGGAAAAAAATGGAAATTACAGACGAATATTTTATTTCTGTCTTAAAAGAATGTCTTGCAGAACAAAAAGAATACTGGGAATATCTAAAAAATACCGAAGATTCAGAATTATTTGAAATCCGGGATGAATATAAAAATAACTATGATGATTTAAACGGCATTCTTTCACACATAAAAACAATCGATGACCTTTCTTTAACAGATGAAGATACTATCGGCTTTGTATTTGAATGTTTAGAAAGTCACGCCGAAAGCTTTATTATTGACCACACAGATAAAAAAAGCCTCAAAGCTTCTCAAAAAGAATATGAAAAGCTTGAAGCCTTGTTAGATTTATTTTATGACGAAGATGACGAGGAAGAAGACTTCTAGCGGGAAGCCTTAATCATTTCGCTGGCCTTCTGTACAGAAAGGCCTGATGTCATTTCGCGGTTTGTAAGATTCTTGAGGGTAATTGTTCCATCGGCAATTTCCTGATCACCAATCATTACACCCCATTTTACGCCTTTTGCAGTTGTAACGGCATACTGCTGACCCATTTTTTTAGCTTCAGGGAATACTTCAACATTGATTCCTTCTGCTCTGAGCTCTGCAGCAACTTTCTGATAATAGATAGCATTATCAGCATTCTGACAGTAGATTTCTGCATCGAGATAAGAGCCTTCTGCCTTAAATGAACCGAGCTGTTCAAGACCTGCAATAAGGCGATCGATTCCGATACTTCCGCCTACTCCAGGAACCTTTTCTTTCATATAAAGTCCGGCAAGGTTATCGTAGCGGCCACCAGAACAAACAGAGCCGATTGATGGTAAATCATTAAGGAAGGTTTCGTAAACTACGCCTGTATAGTAATCAAGACCACGGGTAATACTTGGATCAAGAACATAAGTCTGTTCGATTCCGCTGGCCTTCATCATCTGATAAATATCCTTGAGGCGGCGGGTATCTTCTGCTTCTCCACCGGCAAGTTCTGTAATCTTAGCAAGAATTTCTTCAAAAGAACCCTTGCTTGAAATATATTCAACAATCTTAGAAGCCTTAGCCTCATCACCGGTATATTCAACAAGTTCCTTGAGAACTTCTTCTTCACCAACTTTTGCAAGTTTATCTACTGAGCGCAAAATATCTTCGCTCTTGTCCAGAACGCCCAGTTTTTCAAGAAAGCGGTTAAAGATACCACGGTGATTTACATGCATTGTAATATTGTTTACACCGATTGAATTGAGAGCGCATTTCATTACATTGAGGATTTCAAAGTCACTTGCAGCACTGTCAGAACCAACAGTATCGATATCACACTGAACAAATTCACGGTAACGGCCTGCCTGAGGCTTTTCTCCACGCCATACCTTGGCAATATGATAACGCTTAAAAGGGAAATAAAGCTGATCCTTATGTTCTGCTGTAAAACGTGCAAATGGAACTGTAAGGTCAAAACGAAGGGCAACATCGCGGCCGCCATTGTCTTGAAAACGGAAAACCTGTTTTTCTGTTTCGCCATTACTTTTTCTCAAAAGAATTTCTGTATATTCCAAAACTGGAGTATCAATTGGAACAAAACCAAATGAACGGTAAACCTTTGTGATTTTTTCTGTTAGATTTGTTCTTCCAATTTCCTGTTCAGGAAGGAAATCTCTAAAACCTTTTAAAACTCTAGGTTGAATTAATTCACTCATACCGAAGATAATACTAAAAAAATGAGTACTTTGCAAATAGCGCTATTCTTTATTCTATATTTAAATTAAAAGAAATCTGAAAACTGAACCCCGGCGCCAGATTCGACATCCTTTACAAGGGGCTTGTTTATAAAATTATCCAAAAATTCCGGAGAAACCCCAGGTGTTAAAACTTTTTCAGTTCTCAAAACAGCAATATCTTCAGCACCTATAATATGTCCCGCTGAAAAATCACCCATAAAGTGCAGAGAACGGTTTGTCCGTCCGTAATTCTGTTCTTCTGAAGGAGCAAGTTCCTTTACACCGGTACCCAGTACCTTGAATATTCTCTCTTTATCATAACTTTCAGAAAGCTGCTCAATAACAGAAGCAGTTCCTTTTTCCTGCCCATAACGGCGCATGAGAACTTCGGTCTGATGAATGCAATGACACATAAGGGCAAAAGGTTCCGGCTCCAGGGCAACAGGGTCATCAAGCCCCGCAGTTGAACGACTCAAAGTAATATGTTTTTCGACAGCAGAGCCACCGCACATAATACTCAGGGTTGGAACTAAAACAGGATCAAGACTGTGGTCACTTATTCCGCAAGGAACACCAAATATGGAACTAAGATTTTTTACCAGGCGAACATTGTATTCATCTTCGGGAGCGGGGTAACTCGTAATACAATGTAGAAGAGTTACATCGTTTTTGCCAAGAATATTCAGTGCTTTTTCAATATCAGAAAGTGTAGAAACCCCACTGGAAATTATAACAGGAACAGGCTTTTGCCCATGTTCAATCTGTTTGTTTCTATAATCCCGGAGAGCCTTTAAAAGCGGATAATGATTTAACTCAGGAGAGGCAATTTTTACAATATCGGGACTAAGAGAAAGAAGCTCCTTTAGGGATCGGAGACCAAAAGGTGAACAACAAAACTTAACGCCTTTTCCATGAGAATAATCAAGGAGTTCTTTATAAAAAGAAACTGGACATTCCAGTTCTTTAAAACGCTGATAGAGAGGAATGCGTCCTGTAGGGAGATTTACAAAGCCGGTATCAGGATGAAGAATTTCATCTGCATAAACCCACTGAAATTTTACAGCATCGGCCCCCGCATCCACCGCAGCATCAACAAGTTCCTTTGCTTTTTTTATTGACCCCTGATGACTGGTTCCGATTTCTGCAATAATTAACGCCATAAAATTTCCTCACCCGATATTCGTTTTTACTTAAGCTGGTTTGAAGCAGTCTGTGCTTTTAATTTGTTTGAATAAATTGCAACTGAACTAGAAGGAAGCCAGCCGCAGGCAAAGTTATACCAGAGTTCCTTTCCGTTAACAAAGTCTTTTCCTTCGACTTTGAGGATTTCTCCCTTGCGGCAATGATTTATTACGGTGCTGGACCAGCTGGTTTCTTCTCTATAAGCAGCGTAAGGATCTATAACTACAGCCCATTCTACATCAGGAGCAAGAGCAAGTGGTTCTGAGGAATCTAATACAATCTCATTATTTTTATTGCATCCGCCGAGACAAAGCAGGAACAAAGAAGCTAACAACACAATTTTTTTCATTTAAGTTTTTCCAGATATTTCATTACTTCAGGATAGATTTTCAAGTCTGAATCAACAAAAGACAAAGATGGGATTTCCTTTGGATCAATCCATTTATAATCCTGATGTTCTGTAAGAGTAAATCTTTTAGAAAGTCCGTCATGTTCAAGAGTAACCATATAGGCATTGAGGTAACAGAGCTTTTCTTTATGAGTAAAAGTAGAAGAAACAATTTTTTCCCCAACAGACGCCTTTACCCCAAACTCTTCAGACATTTCACGAACAATTGCCTGTTCATCATTTTCACCGGCGTCTACTTTACCCCCAGGAAATTCCCAGCGGTTTCCCATATCTCCGGTTGGATTTCTCAAAGCAACCAGAATTTTAGAATTTTCATTATTATAAATTATACAAGCAATCGAAGTACCCATTATAAGAACAACACTC
>JAFNQK010000345.1 GCA_017386165.1 Treponema sp. | reverse complement strand
GGCAAGGTAAAAGTGAAAAAATTGAAGATTGGTGTTTGGAACACGGACAATATATGATGAAAAGTTATAAATATCCGTACGAATCCTTGTTTTAATGCGGCTTTGATTAAGGAAACACGGATAAAAATGTAAAAAAAGTATAAATTAACCGTAGATATTCAATTAAAGCTCCCGGAAATATCTAAAATCTGGGCGAAACTACGGATAAAATGGAGAAAATATCATTATCTATCCGTGAATAACCACTAAAGAACTCCTTGGAATATCTATTTTCAGCGTGAATATACGGATAAATCAGGCTAAATAGCGTATTCTAGCCGTGGATAATCAATAAAAACACTTTGAAATAATTTAGATCGGAGAAAAATACGAATGAAATGGAGGTTTCGTCTATTATCTGAGCAAGCGGGGCATTGCGGTGTCGCTTTTCTACTCTCGACTTTTCCCTATTTGAGGTGAGGGCCGTGTCATCGAATTGTTCATAATAGAAACTTTTCTCACTATCCTTTATAATAAAAGAACCTGCTATGGAGGCTCACTATGGATATTACTGACAGCAGAATCGATGCCGGCAAGGCTTTTGACTGGGGGCGGACGTCTAAGGATTACGCAAAATACCGGGACATTTATCCGGAGCTCTTTTACAAAAAAATTGTGGACAGGGGACTTTGCGTTGAAGGGCAGCGGGTTTTGGATATTGGAACTGGAACTGGTGTGATTCCCCGTAATATGTATCGTTTTGGTGCCCGCTGGACCGGGACAGACATTTCTCCGGAGCAGATTGAAGAGGCCAGGCGGCTTTCCCATGAAGCGGGAATGCAAATTGATTTCCGCGCCGTTCCCACTGAGAAACTTGATTTTCCAAAGGAAAGCTTTGATGTGATTACGGCCTGCCAGTGCTTCTGGTATTTTGACCACGAACATGTAATGCCAAAGCTTGCGGAGTTTCTTAAGCCTAACGGAAAACTGGTGATTCTTTTTATGGCCTGGCTCCCTTTTGAGGATGAGATTGCCGGAAAGAGCGAAGAGCTGGTTCTGAAATACAGCCCCAACTGGACGGGAGCAGGGCAGACCAGGAAGCCAAACTGGGTTCCGGAAGTCGCCTTTAACAATTTTGAACTTGAAGACCATGAGGAATACGACATTATGGTTCCTTTTACAAAAGAAACCTGGCACGGAAGAATGAAGGCCTGCCGCGGAGTAGGAGCATCCTTGTCCAGCGACGAACTTGCCCGATGGGAAGAGGAACACAGAAACCTTTTGGACAAAATCGCGCCGAAACAGTTTGATGTAAAACACTTTGCCGCAATTACGGTGCTGAAGAAAAAATAATCACATACGATTGTGGCTGAGATAAAATAATTTATATTTCGGGGAGAATAAAATGATCGCCTTAATAATAAACTGCAGTCCTGTAAAAAACGGCGCAACTGCCGAAATTGTAAAAATTGCAGAAGAATGCCTGCAGTCAAAATACGAAACAAAATCAGTCTGCATCGATGATTATAAATTTAACTTCTGTAAAGGCTGCCGAAGCTGTCACTCGACTGCAAAATGTGTTCAGCATGACGATTTTTACCGGCTTATAGCTGAGTTTGAAAAAGCTGACAGAATAATTTGTGTTTCGCCGTCCTACTGGGCAGATGTCCCGGGGCAGTTCAAGGCCTTTATTGACCGTTGTACTCCCTGGTGCAATACCCATGAGCCTCATGCAAGCCTTTCAAAAGGGAAAAAAGGCTATTCAATCGTATTGAGAACCGGCCCAAACATGAAAGAATGTGAACGACTCATTTCGACAATCGAACATTTTTACGGTCACATGGAAATTGAAAGCGTAGACCGAATCGGCTTTTGTTCAATCGAATATAAGGAAGCGGTAAGCGGTATAAAGCCTGCCCTGGTGGATTTCTGCAAAAAAATATAAAGTTT
>JAFNQK010000344.1 GCA_017386165.1 Treponema sp. | reverse complement strand
TCAACCCACATGGGAGCAGTCAGAAGAACATAAAACCAACGGCCGGCCTGACCGTTCTGCTCATCTTCTTTTAGAACTTCCAGAACCTTCACCTTCATGCCGCCTTCGTGATTAAGGGTCCGGTATTTTACAGCGGAGGAATAATCCTTTTCGGTCCGCAAATCGATTTCTCCCATTATTCTGAAGGTCGACATTTCTTTGATTTGAGAATGGTCATTCAATGTGCTTCCGTGGGCATGCAAAAAAAGCGAAAAAAATGTAAAAAGTATCAGAAATAAAAATTTTTTCATTTTAATGTAATTTACTCTTCATTCAACTTGTACATCTGCAAAACGGCTTTTCTGGCAATCTCAGGAGTGACATCGACATCCTCAATTATTTTATCAGGAGCGCAACTGTCAAAATCAATTGGGAATGTTAAATAACAACCCACTCCACCGCTTACCCATGTGTAGAAAGGTTTACTGTTCTTATTGCTGGTTCCTCCCAAATAGCCGCAGGCTGAACAGAAAGACCAGTTGCCCTGTACGCCGGTGTAGTTTTCTGCGTAAATCTCGGCTTCTTGGCTGTTCTTAAATGTGATTTCTGAAGGCTGAATAATAATCCATTCTTCTCCATCGGAGCTTTTTACAACTTTGAACTTCTTTTTAGTGTCATAGTTTTTAAGCACTTCTTTTTTTGCTCGTTCTTCTTTACTCTCATAATCTGAATAACCACCACCTAAGTCACTCATTATTTTTGACAGATCGGAATAATCCTCGTCAGCTGAATCATAAGCAGTTTTTGAATTAGAAGAAGATGAATCTAACTTGTCTAGTTCATCAATGGCGTGTAACACGGATTTTGAATTTGAAGCTACTACGGCATAGTCTTTTGAATTGATGTTTTTCTTTAACTCACCGAGGGGATCAACATTCAGCATTTTCATCATGGCTTTTGACTGTTCGTCAATTTCACTTTCTGCTTTCAGAACAGCTGCACATTGCAAAATGACTGAATATTTTCCAATGCTGTTTGGATTTGAAATTCCATTTTTTTGAAGAATAGTTTCGGCATTTTGTTTTTCTGACGCAGAAACTGTGAAGGGATCATTTGTATCGATCCCCAGTTTTTCAAATTCTTTTTGAATTGAAACGCAGTTTTTTGCCCAGTTTTTCACATCGCTGTCTGATAACACAACAGATTTTGCACTCTGAGCATGCATGGCAGATAACATTAATACTGAAATTAACAATGATAATAGTTTTTTCATGACTTTCTCCTGGGCACTAGTGGCGGGTATTCATATAGCAATTATTATAAGTCCAAATATATCATTTGTAAATTGACAACCGCGTACCTGATTCTGAAATCTTTTTTAGCCAGAATTCTTTATTTGATGTTTTTGAAATTCCTTTTGTTTGCATTTCATTTTTTAATCCCACCAGGCATCTCCATGTTCTGCCATAAAATCTGCAAGTTTTCCGTATGCATTTTTTCTATCATTATTAAATAAATCTTCTGCGGTTTTGCGAGCCAGTTTCTTTTCTTCCTGAGACATTTTATTCCAATTTTCATTATTTATGAAGAAAGCCGTATACTTCTTATTCATAAAATCAATCTTTTGAATATTTTTTATAAGACGACGAAGATGCAATAATTGAGTTAAGACGCGCCTCTGGCCTCTAACTAAAGCTCTGATTTCCGGAGAAAGCTTTATATAATCAGATAATGAAATATGAAAAGTCTGTTCACCCGAAATTATTTCATCTATAACATTAGAGATTGGAATTTCATCTGCCGGTATCTGAATATCAGTCTCGTGTGAAATGTAAAAATCCCTGTTTATAATTTTATTATCTTCTAAGGAAGAAGTACCTTCGCAAACTAAATAATAATGACATAAACGCGAATCGGAATGATTTTCAAAATCATTTATAGCAGAATCAGAGTCTTCCCTATCATATTCTTGAGTATATGTATTTCCAATCCAAAGTTTTGACTTCCAATTTCTAGTCTTATGATATTCCTCAGAAAAAGAATGATTCCAGCCATAATACTCAGGCTTTATTCCGGAAAAATATGTATTAAAGATTTTTTCAACAGCCCATTGTTTGTGCCGGAATCTTTTCTTTTAAAAGACTAAAAATGTTTTGTTCATCATCATACCAATAACTTGGAAGCCTTCGAAAACGGTACCAGTATTCTGTTTCGATGAATTGTAAAATTATTCTTTTAATTTTTCTGAAAATGTTTTCTCTTCGCATGGCTATTCCTTTTGAATAAGAATAACGCGAGTTACAGATAAAAACATTAAACTTCTAGTTTAAAAATGAAACACCGTATTACAGGGTGGCTGTCTTCTAATCTTAATAAAAACAAGATACGTGCAGGATACAACAGAATACAAAATTCTACCATTGTATCGTATGACATATTTTCCCCTTTCCAACAGGCGACATCTATCTTAGCATAGAGGGATTACATTATAACGTTCTTCTTTGTCAGAATGCAGTTTTACCTTAGATTTCTGCCAATTCAATCAACTTTTGAAGATGAATTTCTATACAGTCAAGACAATCTACGGGACAGTTATTTTTATTCAAAAGAAGAGGAAGTTCCGTGCAACCTAGAATCAGAGCTTCAATTCCATGTTCTTTTTTCATTTTTTCTATTATGACAATGAATTCTTTTAGAGTTGATTCCTTGACTGTTCCTACTTCCAGCTCTTCATAGATTCTTTTCGCAACAAGTTCTCGGTCTGATTTTTCAGGAACATACACTTCTATGCCTGATTCAATCAAATCTTTTTTCATATAATCTTGTTCCATAGTGAAGATTGTGCCTAATAGACCGACTTTTTTATAACCTTTTTTCTTGATTTCTTCACAAACTGATTTAGGAATACTTACCAGTTTTACATTTGTTTTTTGAACAATCTGTTCATAGACAATATGCATTGTTGCAGCGGTTAATGCGATTACTTCCGCGCCAGTTGCCTTTAGGTTTTCAATTTTTTCAGACAAATAATCAGCTAATGAATCATATTTCTGATTAGAAACGTAATCCCATGCTCTGCGAAAATTCACGCTCTCAATGGCAATATCTGGCATCTGCTTATTGTTTGTCAGTTTATCAATTCGGCTGTTCAACTCCTTGTAATACATCAAAGTTGATTCCGGCCCAGTTCCACCTACAAGACCTATTTTCTTCATATTTCTTCTCCAAAAGCGCCCGAAGTAGCGGGCGTCTACATAACAATGGCTTAAACGTGGCGCGGCTTGACCGCGACATCCGCTTTGAAGCTTTGCTATGTGTTCTCATTATCGCCAAACAAGATTCTTACAAAATCTCGTCTTGAATACATTATTCTGATTATTTTTACAACTTCGCTTTCAATTCTGTAAAAAATCGAATAATTGTTTGCAAGTACAAATTTATAGTCAGTCGGAAAAGAAACATATCTTTCTACAGAAATACCAATTTCTGGATAGTTTGCTAAATCTTCATAGGTTTCTATGATTTTCTCTACAGTGTTATGAGCTGCAATAGGATT
>JAFNQK010000343.1 GCA_017386165.1 Treponema sp. | reverse complement strand
CGGAATCGGTCCCCGCTACTGTCCAAGTATCGAGGACAAGGTAATGCGATTTGCAGAACGGGAGCGCCATCAGATTTTTGTTGAACCGGAAGGTCTTGAAACTGATGAAATGTATCTAAATGGTCTCAGTTCATCACTCCCTGAATGCGTTCAGGACGCTTTTATGCGTACAATGCACGGTTTTGAAAATGCTGTTCAGAGCCGTCCGGGCTACGCTGTTGAATACGACTATGTTGAGCCGACCCAGCTTTATCCTTCTCTTGAAACCAAGCGCGTATCGGGTCTCTTTGATGCAGGTCAGATAAACGGAACCAGCGGTTACGAAGAAGCTGCGGGACAGGGAATTGTTGCAGGTATCAATGCGGGCCTTTATTCTCGTGCCCACAAGGAACAGTGCGGTCCTCTCTGCGAGCTTCCTCACGATTTGAACGGCGTTCCAACAAGTACAGAGCCTGGTGCCTTTAGACCAACAGCTGTGATGAATGCAGCGGAACTCAAGCGCTTTGCAGAAATCAGTTTGAGCGTGACACAGAGACTCAATAGTATAGAAGAAAACTCTCAAAAAGCAGCGGGCTTTGATAATTTTAAGGTAATTCCAAACTGGAATCCTATGATTCTTGGCCGCGACGAAGCTTACATTGGTGTATTAATCGACGACCTTGTTACACTTGGAACAAAAGAGCCGTACCGAATGTTTACTGCCCGTGCAGAATATCGCCTTAAGCTTAGACACGATACTGCTGACCAGCGTCTTACAAAGTATGCATATCAGGCAGGGCTCAAGACAAAGGCTCAGTTTGACGCTGTTGAAGCAAAATATGCTCAACTGGAAGAAATTGTTGCAGAACTTTTAAAAAAGCCTAATATGGAAAATCCTGGTTACCCTGAAGCTGTATGGAACGAAGCAAAGATTCAGTTTAAGTATAAGTACTACATCGAAAAGCAGGATAAGCGCGTAGAAAAAATGCACAAGATGGAAAATGTTCGTATTCCGCAGGATTTTGACTACGGCGCAATTCCGTCCTTGAGTGCAGAAAGCCGCAACAAGCTTGAAAAAGTACGTCCTCTGACCCTGGGCCAGGCCGAACGCATCAGTGGAATCAGAAACAGTGATATAATGCTGTTGATGGTGTATTTGCGATAAACCGCAAATAACCGATCAATCAGGAAAGCTGCGCCAGCTCGCTTTCCGCTCAGGTGTACCTTAGGTAACCGTACTTCCAAAAAATAAATCGAAAATTTATAGTTTTTTTTGTTGTAATAAAAGTGTTTTTTTACTATTATGCACATATCGACGAAAAACTGGGTTCTCTGAAAGTCGGCGGTATTTAATTTTTTTTACTGGTGGTACGCAATGTACAATCGTAAAGACTACGTTAGTGACAGTGACTGGTCACGCTTTTTGGAATTTTCTAAGGACCTTCCAACTCCTAATATTGTTGTGAACTTGAACACAATCAAGAAGAATTTTATCAGACTTCAAAGTTCATTTCCTTATGCAAAAATCTATTATGCAATCAAAGCTAATCCTGGCGAACCTGTATTAAAGATGCTTGCAGAAAAAGGTTCTAACTTTGATATCGCATCCCGCTACGAGTTGGATTTGATTAAGAAATTTGTAGATGATCCTAATCGTCTTTCTTACGGTAACACAATCAAAAAAGCAGCTGATATCAAGTATTTTTACGAAAATGGTATCCGCATGTTTGCAACTGACAGCAAAGACGACCTTAAGAACATCGCAGAAAATGCACCTGGTTCACGGGTTTATGTTCGTATTCTTGTAGAAAATGCAGATACAGCAGACTGGCCTTTGAGCCGCAAATTTGGATGTCATCCTGATATGGCATACGATTTGCTCGTTCTGGCAAAACAGCTGGGCTTGAATCCTTGGGGAATCTCTTTCCATCCTGGCAGCCAGCAGCGCGATATCGGTGCCTGGAACGATGCAATTGCCAAGGCAAAATACCTTTTCCATTCCCTTGAAGAAGAAGAAGGAATCCGTTTGCAGATGATTGATATGGGTGGTGGTTTCCCTGCCAGCTATGTAGATCCAACAAACGACCTTGAAACATACGCTTCTGAAATTACTCGCTTCTTGACAGAAGACTTTGGTGATGAGCTCCCAGAGATTATCCTTGAACCAGGAAGAAGCCTTGTTGCTGACAGTGGTATTCTTACAAGTGAAGTAATCCTTTGTTCCCGCAAAAATAACACTGCTCTTACCCGCTGGGTTTACATCGATGCAGGAAAATTCAACGGTCTTATCGAAACTTTGGATGAATGTATCAAATACGCCCTGGTGACAACAAAAGACGGCGACAAAGAAGGCGAAGTAATTATTGCTGGTCCTACTTGTGACAGTATGGATGTTATGTACGAAAACACCCGTTACAAGCTTCCGATTACATTAAAGCAGGGAGACAGAATTTACTGGCTTTCGACTGGAGCTTACACTTCAACATATGCTTCGGTTGCCTTTAACGGCTTCCCTCCAATTAAGACTTATTACATGTAGTAAATTAAAAAATCCCGCGTGGAGTACTATACAGTGGTGATTGAGGCTCTCGAAATCACCATTTTTTAATATTTTTTAGTTCTTTAGTACATCCACCGCATGAGTTCCGGCGCCAAGGAGTTCGGGGCGTTCGCTGATGGCGATGGTGTATTCGACAAAGTGGTGAAAGGTTTCTGTGTCCATGGCGTTGAGTTCTTTGCGCATGTAGTCGGCGGCGCCTTCCTGGCTAAAGATTTTGACGCGCTCAAGGCCGCTTTTTTTCTGGAGTTCATTTATATCTTCTAAACGGACGTAGCTGTAAAGGTCGTCGGGCTGTGTGATTGTCTTAAAATCTGAGGTGAGAAAGCCTTTTTCGATGCATTCTTTGATTTTGTTTTCGCCAAAGCAGTAACGGATGATGGCATTTTCGTTTAGGATGTAGGCGATAAAGATGAGGCCGCCGGGCTTGGTGATTCTCTTTAACTGCTGGATTACTGTTTCCCGTTCTTGTTGTGTGTGAAGATGATACATTGGACCAAAGCACAGAGTGATGTCGAATTTGCCTTCTTCTAGAAAGGAAAGGTCCAGGGCATTCCCCTGCCAGGTTTTGATTTTAAGGTGTTTGTTTCTTAAAACGTCGAGATTTCTTTTTACAAGTTCAACTGCTGTGAGATTGTGACCGAGGGCACTCAGTTCGATTGAATAACGGCCGGTTCCGCAGCCGATGTCTGCTATATTGAGACCGGTGCGTTCTCCGATTGCCTGTTTTATGTGATGCATTGTACAACTAAATTCAACTGTTCCGTGTCTTGTTGTAAGTCGGTGGTCTTCGTTGAATTTATTGTAGTATTTTTCGATATTTGTCATGGCTTAAAAAGCGTCGTCTACTTTTTTACACCAGCTCTTCTTTTCTTTGTCAGAACAGAAGAGGGCATTAAAGCTGTTTTTGATAAGCTGTTTAATCTGGTTCATGTCAAAGCCTGCCTGGTCGTGGAGCTTCCAGTATTCTTCGATGAGGGAAACCTTAAAGAAAACCGGGTCGTCAGTATTTACAGTAACAAAGAGGCCCTTGTCAAAGAATGGGCGGATTGGGTGTTCTGCAATTGACTGAACGTATTTTTTTGTAAATACGTTACTTGTAGGACAAACTTCCATTACGATGTTGCGTTCTTTGAGAGTTTCCATCAGTTTTTCGTCCTGAATTGCACTGATTCCGTGGCCGATACGGCTAACCTGAAGAATGTCGATGGCATCCCAGATTGATTCTGGACCAACATCTTCGCCGGCGTGGGCTACGACTTTAAGACCGTCTTTTATAGCCTTTCTATAAACTTCTTCGTATTCTTTTGCAGGACCTTTGCTTTCTGCGCCACCAAGCCCGATACCGATGATGTATGGACTTGGATTTGCTTCAAGGAGGTTCAAGTTATTCATTGCGTTTTCTGAACCAAAGGTGCGGCTTACATCCATTAAGAGGCGGACTGTAATGCCGTGTTTTTCTTTGATTTCTTCGATTTTGCGGTTAAATACCTTAACCATTTCTGGATAACTGAATCCTCTTTTTAAGAAAGAAGTTGGGGCAAAGAATGCTTCTGTGTAAACAATGTTGTTTTCAACAAGATAGGTTGCCAAATCATCAAAAATGTAATCAAAATCTTCAACAGACTGATAAAGCGCCTGAACCTGAAGGAATGCCTGAATAAAGCCGTTTAAGTCATCGTATGTGAACAAGTCCTTAATCTGCTGGTCGGACATTTCTGTTCCGTTTGCTTTTTTATATAAAGTCTTGATAGAATCGATGGTCGGTACTGCTTCGATGTGAAGATGTATTTCTGCTTTTGGCACTTTCTTCATTAAAGTAAAAAAATCATCGTGATTCATGCTTGTCTCCCAAGAAATAACTTCTTTCTTCTATTAATTATCGGCATAAAAGCAGATATTCTTTACTCTTTTGTAAGAATCTTTTCCAGTTCATCAACCAGTGAGGCAAATTCATCCAGGGCTGCTTGTACCGGTTCTGAACTTTCCATATTTACGCCGGCAACTCTAAGGCTTTCGATTGGGTAGCGGCTTCCTCCTGACTTGAGGAACTTAAAGTAGTCTTCCCGCTCCTGTTCTCCTCCGTTGGTAACCCGATGGGCAAGGGCGAGGGAGGCACTGATTCCTGTTGCGTATTTGTAAACATAGAATGCAGAATAGAAATGTGGAATACGGAAGGCTTCGAGTTCGCTGTTGTCTTCAAATACCATTTCTGGGCCGAAATACTGAACCAAAAGGTTTCTGTAAATTTCTCTGAGGTTCTGGGCGGTTAATGGAGTTCCGCTTTCTACAAGCTCGTGAGTTTTGAGTTCGTATTCTGCAAACATGGTCTGGCGGTGAAGGGTTGCAAGAATATCGTCTACTCGCATTGAAAGCAGGTAAGCCTTTGTCTTTTCGTCCTTTGCGTTTTTCAAAAGGTATTCGAAAACCAGTTCTTCATTGAAGGTTGAGGCTACTTCTGCTTCAAAAATGGTGTAGTTGTACTGCATGTACGGATTGTTGTGAACAGAGTACCAGCTGTGCATGCTGTGGCCGCCTTCGTGAGCCATTGTAAATACGTCTCGGATAAGGTCTTCTTTGTAATTGAGAAGAATAAATGGATCTCCCTTGTAAGTTCCGCTGGAGAAGGCGCCGCTTCTTTTTCCCTTGTTTTCGTAGCGGTCAGCCCATCCGTTTAAAAGGCCGTCGCAGAGGCGGTCGGTATATTCTTTTCCAAGTGGGGCAAGGGCGTTGCGGCAAATTTCTACAGCTTGTTCGTAGGTGTTGTGCATTTCTACATCTTTTACAAGAGGAACATATACGTCGTAGTGTCGGAGCTCTGAGAGGCCCATGACGCGTTTTCGGAGTGCGTAGTATTTGTGAAGGGCAGGAAGGTTCTTGTGAACTGTGTCAATTAAATTGCGGTAAACTGCTTCTGGAACCTTGTTTGAATAAAGGGCTGCGTCGAGGCTGGATTTATAGCCGCGGGCTTTTGCCACAAATACGTCCTGATTTACACTTCCGGCATAAAGAGAAGCGATGGTGTTCTGGTAGTTTTCAAATTTTTTGTAGTACTGCTTGTAGGTTGCCTCGCGGACTTTGCGGTCCTTGTGATGTAAAAGCTGAACAAAGGTGCTGGCTGTAAGCTGCTTGGTTCCTTCTGGAGTTTCGATGGTGCCCAATTCGCCGTTGAGGTCAACGTTTTCTAATACGCTATAGGTGTCGCTTGGAGTCTGGGCGCATGGATTCTGCAGGGAGAGGAGTTTTTCTTCTTTTTCTGACAGAATGTGTGGCTTGGCGTGAAGAAGTTTTTTAAAGTAGATTTTGTAATCTTTAAATGAAGGTTCTTCCAGCCAGGCGTTGATTGTTTCGTCCGGAATTGCCATCACTTCCGGGTCAAAGAAGCTGGTTGCTTCTCCAAAATCGGTGTATACCATCATCGCCTTGCCCACCATTTCTTTTGCGAGAGGGTCGTTTTCGTCAGCGGAATGGTTAAGGCTAGCGTAGTTGTAAAGGGTTTCAATCTTGAGGTCGATCTGCTCGATGGTCTTAACGCATTCTAAAAGGCTCTCGGAACTTTTGCTGAGAGTCCCTTTATATTTATTTGTCTGTTTAATTAACTCTTTTATAGAAGAAAGTTCATCTTCCCATTCTTTGTTTGACTTATAAAGTGATGAGAGGTTCCATTTATCTTTTGCAGGAACATCTTTTCGTTCTGGAATTGAATTAGTTTGCATACAGTAATTTTAATAGATTTTTTTGAGAGTGGGTAGAGTGGGGGGGGGATTGGTGTGAGAGGGCGGGCTTTTGAGGGGGACGGTTGTGCAGGGGGAGGTTGTACTGGAGCGGGGGGACGAAGGTGTGGGCGAGAAAGAATTTTTTTGCGAAAAGGCAAAAAAGTCTTGAAAATGCGGTTTTTTTGACCGATTATTGAAGAGTGAAAGTGGAATTTGGAAAAATTAAGGAAAGATTAAATATAGATTCTCGCATATTGAAAAGAATTGTTCTGGTTCTTTTATTGGTGTTCTCGTTTACTGGGGCTTGGGCGGACACTTATGTTTGGACGGGTAACACTGATGTTGAGTGGGATCGTGCTTCAAACTGGACTGTAGATGGAAATGTTCCAAGTGATTATCCATCTTCGACTGATGATGTAGAAATACCTTCTGGAACTACAAGTAATATCGAAATTAAGTCAAAAATGACGGTTAAATCTTTTACAATTTTACCAAATGCAAAGGTTACCATTAGTAGCGCAAAATTGATTGTCAGTGAAACTTTATTGAATAAATCAGCAGGAGCTAGTTCAGAACCTGGATTGAAAATTAAAGATAGTGGTGGTGTACAAGGCAATATTGTAAACGATGATGATTCAACAATTGATATATATACAAGTTGTTATGTGACAGGAAATATTGAGAATAGAACCGGAGGTGTAATTACTTGTTTTAGTGGAAATACAATTACGGGAGATATAGTAAATTCCGGTGAATTGATTTTAACTGCAAATACAATTACAGGTAACTTTACCAATAATAATAAGGTTACATTTAAAAATTCTGCAATATTAAATGGAGATTATATCGAAGTTGGTGAATGCCAAACTTTTTTTGAAACAACTACCGGCGGCTCTTCTTGTCAAATAACTTGTAATGGAAATGTGACTTTTTCTGAAGACAGATTAAATGATGAAGAAGATTCAAATGAATGTATTTTAAATATTAAAAACTTAGTTGAAGATCAAAGTTCAAGAATCACAGCTACTTTTAATAAAAGCATGCAGTTTTGGTCGATAAAGTTTGGTGGTCAAATTGATTTTGTAATTGCTGATGGTCAAACTATTTCTACAAAATCTGGAGGTACCTTTGCGATACCGACTGAATTCTCTACCACATATGATTATATTGTAAATATAAATGGTGG
>JAFNQK010000342.1 GCA_017386165.1 Treponema sp. | reverse complement strand
CTAGTAAGCGAAAATCAGAATAATTACGTTCAGGCGATTTTAACCGATCAGGTTATGCCCACAGAAGCCTTTGCAACACTCAAGACGGTTTTTCCTTATCTTTTGTCGGTTGTTATGGGGGAGAGGGAACGAAAAGAAAGCGCTACCTTTATCGAGCAACGCAAAAAAGCAATTTTGTCCAAAGATCCGGAAGCAATATTCGACCAGTTTATGAAAGATGTTAACGGGGAGCCAGAGAAAGACGAGCTCTATCAAAAACAGAAAGAATTGTTTATTCAGGAATCTTCAGTTCAGCCAGAAAACTCAAACGGAGATAACTAAAAATGAAGCCAATAAAATTACATATGAAAAATATCGGTCCTTATCTGGACGAAACAATTGATTTTTCAAATCTCGATAATATGTTCCTTATAAAAGGGGATACCGGTGCCGGAAAAAGCTTTATCTTTGATGCCATAACCTATGCGCTTTATGGTTCATTGGGCGGAAATCGAAATTATCCCGGCTCAACCATAAGAAGCCGTTATGCAAATGAGTTAGATGATGCCGAAATTGATTACGAATTTGAGGTCGGAGGAACGATTTATAAAGTTCATCGTGTTCTTCCTCGTAATTATATAAATCGAAATGGAAAAAAAGATCAAAAACCAATGTCCGTTGACCTTCAGGTGCGAGACGGCGGAAATTTTACTGAAATTTCGGGGAAAACTTCTGAAATCGACAAAAAAATTGAATCCATAATTGGCTTAAGTGCTTCAGAATTCAGTCTTGTAGTTGTTCTTCCTCAGGGGGAATTTGCAAATTTTCTTAAACAGAGTTCAAAAGAAAGGGCTTTGACTTTGAAAAAACTTTTTCCTGTGGATTATTTTACAAATCTTGCTGAGCGAATTAAAGAAAAAGCTGATAATGCGGAGCAGGAATTAAAACAAACTATCAAAGTAATCGAGGGTTTATCTCAGGGAAAAGATTTTTCGTGTGGCGAGGAGACTATTTCTTCTCTTAATCAGGAAATCCAAAATTGTACAGACCAGAAAAATGAGTTCCTGCAAAAGTTAAATGAATATATAAGAATTATTGAGAACTTAAAAAACAAAAAAAAGGATGCAGAGGAGTATCAGAAAAATTGCAGCCGACTCAATGAATTGCAGTCTCAGAAAGAAAGCTTTGACTTAAAGTCAGAAAAAATTACAAAAGGCGACAGGGCTAAGAGTGTTCACGGGGATATTCGGCTTTATAAAAACAACATTGAAAATCAAAAAAAGACTTGCAATCTGCTGGCTGAGTCTCAAAAAGAACTTGAAGAGCTGGAGTCTCAAAAGAATAAGCTTCTCGAGCAGAAATCTGAAATCGATGTTTTAAGAGAACAGAATGATAAGGATACTAAGAATTTAGCTGTTCTTAATGAAAAAGTCGGTAAGATTGCCGGTTATGAAGAAAAAAAGAAACAGTTGGAATCAGCTCTCAAAGAAAAAACTGAACTGGAGACTCAAAAAGAGCAGATAGAAAAGCAGTTTGAAGAATTGATGCAGGGACTAAAGGCAAAAGTTCATTCTGAAATTGCAGATGAAATCAGTACTCGATTAATGGATTTGAATAATAAAAAAAATGATCTGAATCAAGAACTCGAAAAAAGCAAAAACTATCAATTAAAAGTTGCTGATAAGGAAAAGTTTGAACAAGAATTAAAAGCAAAAGAACAAGAACTTACTGTTGAGCAGAAGAAACACGAAGAATTAAGCCTCTCTCTAAAAGATTTGCAGGAAAAGAAAAAAGAATACGAGCAGAAAAATCAGGCGTTCCATCTTGCACTTGTCTTAAAAGCCGGTTGTCCGTGTCCTGTTTGTGGCTCGATGGAACATCCTTCTCCTGCAGAAAAGCCTGTTGATTTTGTGGATATTGATTCACTTATTAAGGATAAAACAGAGTTACTTGATTATTGTGGAAAGTCTTTGAAAGATCTTCAGGTTGATGCTGGAAAAGCACAAACTAATTTGGACAACGTGAATAATGAAATTGCCTCGATTGGTACAGTCCGAAAGGAATCTGTCGTTCAGGCAGAAATTGATAAAATCACATCGGAAGAATCTTCTTTTCTGAATAAGAAACAAACTTATAGTGAATTAAAATCTAGGGAAGAAAAGATTGATTCTGCATATGCCAAAGTGAATCAAAAATATATTCAGGTAGAAACCGAGGTAAAAAATCTAAAAAAAGAATTTGGTAAGGATCCGCAGATACTAAAGGAAGAGACTGATAAACTCACAGAAGAACTCACAATCAATAAAAAAACTGTTGAGGACTGGGATCAAAATAAAGCTTCAAATGATACGGCTCTTGCAACTTGCAGGACTTCGATAAAAAAATATCAGGACGATATTGTGAACTTAAAAAATGATGAGAAGACCCTAAAAGACATACTTGATAAAAAACTCGAAGAGTACGGTTTTAAAAATCAGGCAGAAGCTCTTGCTGCGTTTATTGAAGATTCTGAATTGGAAAGTCTCAGAAAAGAATATTCTGACTATTGTGAAGAATTAAGGTCTGTGACCGACGCAGTTCAAAATGGAAAAAAGAAAAATCTAAAATTAATAGAAGAAATTGATTCTAAATTGCAAGAAGTCCAAAATATAAAACAAGAGACAGAAAATCAATTCAAGACGATTGAAAAAGATTTAGAGAGTAAGAATAAAGAGCTTGCAACCTATGAAGATATCTTTAATAAAATCCGCGACGAACAGAATAAAAAAATCGCCCTTGAGGCCAAACTCGAACCTCTAAAGGCATTAAAAAATAATCTCACCGGAAGCAATCCTCAAAAAATGACTCTTGAGACCTGGGCTCTGGGAACGTATTTTGAGGAGGTGGTTGAGTCTGCAAGTATCCGTTTCAATAATATTTCTAATGGAAGATTTTCTTTCAGCCTGAAAGGAACCGATTCTCAGGTTGATGGAAATGGCTTTAAGGGGCTGGATTTAGCGATATTTGACGCCTATAACGGCAAACCTGCGAATCCATGTTCTTTGAGCGGTGGAGAAACCTTTGAAGCAAGTATAAGTCTTGCCCTTGCAATCACGGATGTCGTTCAGAATGGCAATGGCGGGGGAATCAAACTCGATTCTCTGTTTATTGATGAAGGCTTTGGAACTCTGGATCCTGAAACTCTTGAAAAAGCAATGCAGGTTCTTTCTGAATTAAGTGAGACCAAAATGATTGGAATTATCAGCCATGTTTCGGATCTTGAAAAACAGTCTGGAATTACAAGTTCTATTTCCGTTGATAAAACAACTCATGGTTCTCACATAAGAGTTTCGTTTTAAACAAAAAAAAGCCGGCTTGTTCGCCGGCCTGTATGTGCAAGGTTCCTCGCAATGAGTTTGTCTTGCACGCATAATGGTTTGTCTGCTTTAAACCGCAGCATAGGTTTTATCCTATCGGTTTATAGCCTCGATCAGGCTTTATAATTCAATCGGCTCCATTAATGCCTCCTGATCATGTTTCACAAAAGGAATCCAAACACCTCTCGCTCCACAACTCCTTTATACCACAGAATAAAAATAATGCAAGAAAAAAAAGTAATTTTTTTAATTATTTTTTTTATCTTAAAAAACTTTATTTTGGGTGTTAAAATTAATTATCAATTCAAATCTTTTCATTGGAGAAAAACATGAACGAAGTATACGATTTTTTGAAAAACTGTGGAGTTTATTATTTAGCAACTGTAGAAGATGGCAAACCTCGCGTGCGTCCCTTTGGAACAGTAAATATCTTTGAAGACAAGCTCTACATCCAGACCGGTAAGTCTAAAGAGGTATCAAAACAGATTCAGAAAAATCCTGTTGTAGAAATCTGTGCCTTCGACGGCCAAAAAGGAGAATGGCTCCGCCTTGCAGGCACTCTGGTTCGCGATGACAGAAGAGAAGCCAAAGCCGACATGTTGGAGCATTATCCTGACCTCAAGAAAATGTATTCCGCAGATGATGACAACACAGAGGTTCTGTACTTTAAGGATGCCACCGCAACATTCTCAAGCTTTGTAGCTGCACCTCGGGTGGTGAAGTTTTAGATAATCACCACTCTTCCAGCATAAGCGAGCAGTGCTTTTGGAAAGCTTTAAAATCTTTGATGTTTTTTGTTACCATAATAAGATTGTTCGCTTTTGCTACAGAAGCTATTTGTGTATCTAGAATTGGGGTCGGCAATCCAATTGTTTTTAACTGCTTTGTAATTTCTGAGTTCATAAAAGCAGCGTGTTCGTCATAAGGGAGAATTTCAAAAGATGGCTGAACATAATCAATTAAAAATGTCAGAAGTTCCCGTTTTCTTTTTCCATCTTTTAATAATGCGGCTCCATTTAAAAGTTCATACCAGGTAATACTGCTTATAGCACAATTTCTGCTGTACAATTCAAGATTTGTAACAATGTTTTGAGAGGGTTCTGGTTTTGCGACTTCGCTGATGATATTTGTATCTAAAAGATAGATGTTTTTCAAAATATGCTTTCTCCTTTGTAAGTTTCTTTGTTTCTTTGCAAGTTTTTTTCAAATTCGTCGTATTCTTCTTGAGAAAGACCTCCTGTTATACGCCTCCATTTGTTCACTTGCTCAATAAATGACGGTTTGTAGTTTTTTGTGAGAAGATTGTATTCATTTATTCCGATTATTACCGCCGTCGTTTTTCCATGTTTTGTGATTTCGACAGTTTCACCTTTTTCAGCGATTGTTACATACTCACTAAATTTTGCTTTTATATCAAATAATGGGGAAGTCATATTGCCTCCTTTGTAAATATAGTTATTATATAGTCATATTATATCTGTAATTAAAAATAAATCAATAGAGAATAAAAACGAAAGTCTTGGACAATTCTTGAGTGAAATGAACCCATATTTGTTGGAAAAAGAAGGTTCTGCAGACCCAGCTTACTTTGAAGAATTTAAGACTTTTATGAAAGATAAATCTCTTGGCTCTGATAATGGATTTCAACATGCAAAAAACTATTTAGCAACCATTGATTATTTTTCTAATCTCGATAAATATCTGGAAGAATATGACTAGGACGGCTGGAACGATGCCATGCAGCAGTTTATGAATCAACCGCATAAAGATGAGTGTACATAGAAAAGAATAACTATGACGGAGAATCCTTCGTCGTGTTTTATAATTCTTTTTCGATAAAGCTCTCGATTTCTGGGAGAAGTTTTGTCTTCAGAAGATTTTT
>JAFNQK010000341.1 GCA_017386165.1 Treponema sp. | reverse complement strand
GGCAAGGTCAAATTCTGCCTGAATCAGGTCGTTTGTACATTTAACGGATTCGTCTGGTTCGATATAAACTGTCTGGCCGGACTGGCTTACCTCGTGGATAATGCCGGGAATTGCGATGCGGCGGCTGGATTTTACGGCAAGTACCTGTCTTCCGCCTCTTAAAACTGGAATTGTGGATTCAAGGACGTCGGCAAAACGGGAATCGCTTGTAAAGGAATGCATGATTCCTTTGATTTTGGCGTTGAGATTTGCGATGCGGGTTCTGATTTCCCGTAATTCCGGAAGGTCTCTCAGTTCTCCTTCCGGGGTAATTATTCTATATATTGCGTCGTTTACGGCAGTTGTGTCGGGGATTGTCTGGGTGAGGGCGTAGAGGCTGTTCAGCTCAAGGGCGTCTTTGTTGGACTCGATGGAAGTTTTTAGTTTTTTTACGCTGGTGCAGAACTGTCCAAGGGCGTAGGTCTGTTCCAGGGTGAGGGTAGAGCCTTCGATTTTTAAGGATTTGAAAATATTGTAAACCTGAGGCCAGCTTGATAATGCGGAGCTTCTTGTGGAATTGATGTATTTGAGCCATTCCCGGCTCAAGTTTTTTCTTTCATCGATTTCTGTTTCGTTTGTAAAAGGTTCAAGTCGTTTCATGATAAAACGGCTTTCTTCGGAAAG
The DNA here is from genome assembly GCA_017386165.1 of Treponema sp. Lineage (GTDB taxonomy): Bacteria > Spirochaetota > Spirochaetia > Treponematales > Treponemataceae > Treponema_D. The sequence continues at coordinate 8,328 of JAFNQK010000341.1, read as the reverse complement.
GCAGAAACCGCTGATTTCGTCACGGATTCTGTAGTAGTCCAGTTCTAAAAGAGTCTTTGTGTCCATAGAGGTGTTTAAATTAGTCGTCCCAAGTTTTGTGTTTAATCTGGTATGAAATGCGTTCCCAGCTTTCGTAGCGTTCTTCTGTGATGTCGCCGTTTTCAACAGCTTCTTTGATTGCGCATTCTGGTTCGCTTGTGTGGGTGCAGTTCATTCCGAATTTGCATTTGCCTATAAAAGGTTTGAACTCTCTAAAATATAACTGAAGGTCTTCGGCTTCGATGCCGTCAAGCATAAAGCGTCTGATACCCGGTGTGTCGATAATAGAAGCGATTCTTCCCCGAACTCCGCCGGTGAGGGCAGTGTTTAATTCAAGGTGATTGAGGGTGCCTTTTGTGGTGGTATGATTTCCGCGTCCGTATTTTTTGGAAAGGCTTCCGGTTTTTAATACGCAGGAATCGTCGAGAACATTTACCAGACTGGATTTTCCGACGCCTGACTGTCCAACAAAGGCGCTCAGGTGGTCTTCGATAAGGTCTACAAACTCGGTCATACCTTCGCCGGTTTTGGCACTGAGGCGCATTACCTTGTAGCCGAGGTTTTCCCAAATCTGGAGATAATCTTCTACCTCAGGGGCGTCGTTAATAAGGTCGTATTTATTGCAGACGATTACTGGATTTAAGCCCAGCATTTCTGCCTGTGCAAGTTCGCGGTCTACAAAGCGTGGCCGGAATGGAGGTTCGGTTGGAGTTGTAACAAGAATCATGTAGTCGATGTTTGCGGCAAGAAGCTGAGGGCAGCGGCCTTTTACATTCCATCTTACAAATTCGTTCTTTCGTGGAACAAGTGAAATAATCTGTCCTTTTTCTGAATCGATTTCGTCGGCTTCGACAACAACTAAGTCACCTGGAGCCAGTGGGTTGTAATACTGTTTGTCCTGTTTTAAAACTTTTCCTTTAATCGTGCATGACCGGTTTGTGCCGTCTTCGCACTCTACTTCAAAAACATTATTTGTTCCTGCTAAAACTAATCCTTGCATACCCTTAAATTATGGGTTGAAAATTAATAGAGGTCAAGAGGGAAAAATATTCAAAAAAAGGACAAAAAAGGAATAAATCTATTGACATTTTTTTTGTGAATCTATATATTTATGGAACATTGCATTCCCCGATTGTGTAATGGTAGCACTTCAGATTCTGGTTCTGACTGTGGGGGTTCGAATCCTCCTTGGGGAACTAAAAGGGGCTTTTTAAGCCCCTTTTTCTTTTTGTGTTTGGCCCCTTCGTATAACGGCTAGTACAGCGGATTCTCATTCCGTCAATATGGGTTCGATTCCCGTAGGGGCTGTATAAGTTAAGGACGATTCGTTTAAGGTTTTGGATGCCTTTAATTAGGATAGAAACAATGAATCGAACCCCGAAGCGAACGCGCGCAAGCGAAAAGGTTGCAGGATGCAACCGGCAGTGAGCGTAGGCGAGGCGGAAGGAGAGAACAGGACGTTCTCGACTGTAGCCTTTCGATTCCCGTAGGGGCTGCTAATAGTAAGGCATTCTTCTGTTATGGAGAATGCCTTTTTTGTAGATAGATAGCCCTTATTTCGAGTTGATGGGGAATTGACTAAAATTGACGCGAGGGAGCGGGGCGGTGAATAAAAACATTCTGTTTGTGGTCGGAGCGTTAGCGACTTTATATAATCCTTACCACAAACAGCATGTAGTGCGCGAGCGCACGGTTTTATATCACCGTTTTGCGACTGGAAGTCAATTTTAATGAAGGTAACCTAAACTCGAAATCAGAGATGTATAGGAGACCCACATGACAGAAGGAATGCACGAATACACTACCCACGGTTCTTGTGCCCGCAAGATTCGTTTTGAGGTTAAAGACGGCACAGTTCACAACATTCAGTTTGACGGTGGCTGTAACGGAAACCTCAAAATGATCAGTAAGCTTTTAGAAGGCATGACTCCGGCACAGATTGCTGAACGCTGCAGTGGAAATACCTGCGGAGCAAAGAGCACTTCCTGTGCAGATCAGCTTGCCAGAGCCATGATGGAATAGCCTCTAGGCAGTGATTTCAATGCTTTCTTTGGTGCAGTTTAACAGACGGTTATAAACCACAGCACCATAGGAAGTATTTTTTTCTATTTCCACCGAATTAATCAAAAAGTTTTTGTTTTCAGGAGTATACTTCCAGTCTGTTCTATTGAAGTTAAGCCAGTCTTTTTCTGTTTCCATTTGAATCGTCTGCCACTCGTGAGGCTTGCCCTTGTGATAAAGAATAATGACGTTCTGCTTGCTGACTCTTTCCATTTCTGAGATTGCCCCGCAAGGATCCAGAACGGTTTCCCAGGCTCCTGCCGCAATTACAATATCAAATTCATTTTCTTCAAAAGGAAGACACTCCAGGCGGGTCACAATTCCATGGCTGTTTTGCATAAGGGTGCTCACAAAAGTCACATTCTTGGAGTATTCTTTTTCTTGTGGAATGTAGTTTCCGGTTAAAACCAGAATTTTTGCATTCGAATCCCATTTTTCGTAGTTTTTAAGTATTTCGTCGCAGGCTTTCTGTTCCTGAGTGCTGCAGTATAGTTTTTTTACCTGACTGATTTTATTGTAGCTGGAGAGAATTTCCCTTTGTTCCATTCTATAGGCAGAACTGAGTTGAGGAACTCTTTCCTGACAAAGCTGCTTGTAAACATCCAGGTGGGCCTGCACGCATCTTTTCCAGGTCCATTCTTCTGCGGTTTTTATGGCATTGTCCCGGATAAAGGTCATTTTGTCATAGTCGATTATCGCTTCTCTTAGGATAGTAGAAATTCCAAAGGGGTCGTGGGGAATGGAAAGGCAGTTTACCCCCGGTTCTGCGTACATATCCATACCGAGACCTTCTGTTACTAGGAGAAGGTTTCCTGCTGCCATTGCTTCAAGGCCTGTAAAACCAAAAGGTTCGTACCGGCTTGGCATTACGACGATGTCGGCTTCTTTGTAGGCTTTGATTAAATCATTTCCCTGTAAAAAATCGATGTGGTCAAAAAGACTTGTGTCCATGTAGGAATCCACAACTCCTGAGCCGTAGAGATTGTAGGTCAGGTTGAACTTATTCTTAAAAGATTTTCCCAAAATATTAACCGCATAAATAAAATCGTTGATTCCTTTCTGGACATTTTCAAAGCGCCCAAAATAAGAAACCGTAAGGCCTTTTTTATTTTGGGGACTGATTTTCTTTGGTTTTTGAATAAACTTGTCGGTTCTGAGCCCCAGTGGCAGAACGATTGGAGAACACTGTCCTCCCGCAAGCTTGTAGGCGCTTTTTGCAGCAAAATCAGAATAAACTGCGAGAACTGCACTGTTTGTGAGGGCGCATCGTTCCACTTTTATTTCCTGGAAGTAAAGATCATTTAATGCGCTAGATGCAATCAAATCCGTGTAGATTAAATGGGAAGAATAAAACACGTTCTTGTCGAATCTGAAAGGAAGATAGGTCTGCCTGTCGTTACAGTGAATTACATCTGGATTGAATTCTTTTAATAGTGGTTCCAGCTGGGCTCTTAGGGAGGCTGCCGCTTCGAGAATCTGAGCTTCCGGGGAGAAGGCTTCAAAAGTGCCGTAAGGGCAGATAACCATATCTACGGTTTCGTTGGGTTTGGGACAGGGCTCATCTCTCAGATGAATATAAACGCATTTTACTTCTGCATATTTTCGTAATTCTTTTACATATTCCCGGGTAAAAGTTCCCAGTCCGCCAAATAATCTTTCTGGATGTTCTGACGTTATAAATAATACTTTCATTTTTTCACCTCACATATATATAGAAAAAGTCTTTCAAAAAATGAAAAAAATCGAAAAAATTTTTAAATTTTTTGCGTTTTTGGAGGGTTTTTTAACTATATATAAGTGGTGAAACTTATGAAAAAAATAATTTTGGTAAGACAGCAGGACGAAACGGATTGTGGTGCGGCATGCATCGCTTCTGTTGCTCGTTTTTATGGAAAGAAAATTGCCCTGAACAGAATCCGTCATTACGCAGGAACAGATGCCATGGGTACCAGCGGCCTCGGAATCGTAAAAGGGGCGGAGGCTCTTGGCTTTATGTGCCGGGGTATGATGGGAACTAAGGGGATTCTTCCTGAGGGGGTACCGCTTCCTTGGATTGCCCATTTGAAAAAAGGAACGATAGAACATTATGTCGTTATATATGGAAAAAAGAAGAATAAAATTCTTGTGGCAGACCCCGCAGAGGGAATAATAAAGCAGGACGAAAAAGATTTTATGAAAGACTGGACGGGTATCTTCTTTATTCTTGTACCAGAGGAGAAATTTGAACGCACTAAAGAAACCCGAAACTTTTTTGAAAGATTTTTGTATCTTTTAAGGCCCCACAAGAAAACCCTGGTGGAGTGTTTTACTGCGGGATTATTGTTGAGCCTTTTGGGGGCAGTCAGTGCATTCTATTTTAGATTTTTAATTGATGATGTTTTGTACTCCGGTCTGGAAAATACTCTCTGGCTCTGCTCTGTAAGTTATCTGCTGGTGATAATTTTTCAGTCTCTTTTGGAGTTCTCAAGAAACCAGCTTATGAATTATATGGGAAATAAGATTGATCTGGCTCTTTTGTGTGAGTACTTTCAGCATATTCTTCATCTTCCTATGGATTTTTTTACTTCCCGTAAAACTGGAGAAATCTTATCGAGAATCGGAGATACACAGACGATTCGTCATGCCGTGAGTTCTACAACTCTTGGTGTTTTAATTGATTCCTGCATGCTGCTCGTTGGCGGTGTTTTTATGTTTTCTTTTGGTTCAAAACTACTTGCGGTTGCTTTGGTACCGGTGGTGATTTCTGCTGTGCTGGTCTGGCTGTTTGTCGGTCCCTTTAAGAGAAAAATTAAGGAACAGGCGATTGCGGAGGCTGATAAACAGGCAGGGCTTGTGGAGAGCGTAAACGGTATCGGAACAATAAAGGCGCTGAGTAGTGAAATGGCAGCTTTTAACCGGACGGAACGAAAGATTACTGATTGTGTCAGAAGAAGCATAAAGCTTGGAACTATGGTGAACGCCCAGAGCGCATTGCAGGATTTTGTGAGAAAAGCCGGGACCCTTGCCCTTTACTGGATTGGTTCCTTATTTATTCTTAAAGGCGAGATGAGTCTCGGCCAGCTAATAAGCTTTGTCACCTTGAGCGGCTATTTTCTGGATCCTCTTTCGAGGCTTTTGACTTTGCAGGAAAACCTTCAGGAGACAATGTTTGCAAGTCAGAGACTTGGAGAAATTCTTGATCTTTTTGAAGAAGGTGAATTGGATAACAAAAAGGGGCGTGAGGATTCAAACATCAAGCTTGAAAAAATCAAGGGGAACATCAGCGTAAAGAATCTTACATTTAGTTATGGTTCCAGAGGGCCGGCCCTGAAAAATATCAGTTTTAACATTAAAAGCGGGCAGAAGGTTGCATTTGTTGGCTTGAGTGGTTCCGGGAAATCTACGATGACAAAACTTTTGATGAAGTTTTACTCTGCTGAAAATGGAGAGATTCTTGTTGATGGGGTAAACCTTCGTGATATTGATACGGAAAGCTATCGAAACTGTATCGGCTATGTTCCTCAGGAGGTTCTTCTTTTTAGCGGGAGTATTGCAGAGAATATCACCTGGGGAAGTCCGGGGCATTCGTCCCTGGAGATGATTCAGGCCTGCAAGGCTGCACGGGCAGATGAGTTTATTCAGCGGCTGGATGACCGGTACGAAACTTATGTAGGGGAGCGGGGAGCGACTCTGTCCGGTGGAGAACGCCAGCGTATTTCTCTTGCAAGGGTTCTTTTGCGAAAACCGGATTTATTCATTCTTGATGAGGCCACCAGCAGTCTGGACAGCATCAGTGAAAAAGGAATTATGGATACAATCGATCAGGCCGGCAAGGGAACTACGATGATAATTGTTGCTCATCGTTTAAGTACCATCAAAAATTGCGATAACATTCTGGTTTTTGATAAAGGGCGCCTGGTTGAACAGGGAAAACATGATGAGCTTTTGAAAAAACACAGCAGATATTATGAAATGTGGAGTGCACAAAATGAAGAAATTGATTGTGTGGCCTGAAAAATGTGCCGGAGATTTTGAAGAAGTCCTTAGAGCTCAGGAACCGGTATTTCTTCATTCTGTTGTGTATATCACTGTAGCGATTTTTATTGTGGTATTTATGGTTGTTGCTTTTGGAAAGGCAGATGATGTAGTTCGGGCTAATGGAATCGTGCGTACCGAGCAGAATGTGTCCTGTGTCAAAGCGTATACAAGCGGGCAGATTGTTTCTGTTGCTTATCGGAACGGGGATTTTGTACAGAAAGGGCAGACTTTGATTGAACTGGATAAAACCAAGGCTCAGGCGGATGTGGTTCAGTTAAAGATTAGAAAGGTGGACTGCAGTGAAAAACTTGAAGGGGTTTGCAAAATGATAATGGCCTTTGAAAATTCCTGGGATAGTCTTGATTGCAAGAGTATGTCCTGTGTTTCAAGATATGAATCTTTTGTTGCTTCGAGGGAACTTCTGGATGCAAAGGTGGCGCGTACAAAAAAATTATACGAAACAGAAAAGATTTTGCCTCCAACAGCGACAACCACTTTTGATATTGAACAGACAAAATACGATTATGAAATGTCTGTTCTAGAAAAAAATGATTTTGAATCTAATTTTATAAGTGGCCTCCGGCAGGAGAAAGAAAATCTTTATCTGGAGTATCAGGAAATTATTCAGAATCTTTTGCAGGCGGAATCAAATCTTAAGACGCTGATTATTTCAAGTCCAGTGGACGGATATGTTCAGGAGGTAAGTCTCTTAAATCCCGGGGATGTAGTTTTTAGCGATCAGCAGATTGTAAATATTATTCCTGTTGATTCCGGGTGCCGGATTGAACTGAATGTCCCCGCCGACAGAATGGGCAAACTTGAAAAAGGTCAAAAGGTTTTGATGAGGTTTCCGGCTTTCCCGTTTAATGAATTTAAGGGAACTGAAGGGGTCATAACTATGATTCAAAGCGATTCCAGGATTAGCGACGATGGTGGGGTGTTTTTTACTGTGTTTGCGGATTTAAATAGTACGATTTTATATAATAAGAAAAAGGTCGAATATAAATTAAAAAATGGTTTAGAAGTTAATGCGAGAATAGTTTTAGAGCGTCAGACCTTGTTGTACTTCTTATTGAAAAAACTGGATTTGGAAAGGTAATAAAAAGTGGAAAAAATTAAAAAAAGTGTTTTAATTCTTGTTCTGGTTAATTCCTTTTTGTACGGGGCTGACTGGTCTAAGCTCCTTTATTCAAGTGCGGCGATGGAAGAATCTAATTTGGAGCACAGTTTGAATCTGGGAGATTTGAAACAGTCGAAAAACTGGTGGGTACCGAGTCTGACCTTTAACGGGGCTTATTATACGGGTGGAGATTTTAGTTCACAGACTGTAAATAATTCCCTGGATTCTATCCTAAAGATTTCTCAAAATATTCCTGGAGGGCTTGTTCTGTGGGGAAAAGTTCAGGTTCCATTATTTGTGGGAGAAGACTGGGCTAAAAATCTATTTCCATCAATCGGGATAAATATTCCTGTGATTCCTTCTCTGCGTTGGGTAAAGCTTTATAATTCTTTTATCAATAATCAGTATACGGATTATAAGAACGGGGCCGACCTTGATTACAAAATCAGTCTTAAAAAAAAGGCTGTGATTTTTTCAGAGTATGTGTGGAAGGTTCTTTATAATAGAAAAAAGACGGAATCAAGGGAAACAAGTCCGACTCCTACCACAGCTGGTCCTCGAACAGCCGCTGGTTCGTCTTTGCGAGCAAGCGGGGCGACGGACAGTACGGAAAACCCTATTTCTGCCACCTGGACGCCGACGGCAACCCGACCAAGCCCTTCGTCCTGCCGCAGAAATCCTCCCGATTCTATCTTTATAACCTGAAGTCCTTCAACGTTCCGGACCTGGGGAACGCGTCCACCGGCATGACCGTCCGGGATGCCCGCCGGATGTTCGAGGCGGAAAGCGAAATCTTCCAGTAAAGTAACCACACACGATATGCGCAAGTATCTCTCTTTGGCCCTGACCGGGCTCCTGATCGCCGCCTGCAGCCAGCCTGTGCCCGTGGCGCAGGACGGCACCGACCTCTGGCTCGCTGCCGGCCGTTCCTATGAAGACGTCCTCGCTTCGGTCACGACGGGCATCGACCCCGCCCTGCCGGCGGAAGGTTTCCACATCTATGACGCTTCCGGCGTCCGGCATGTCGATGCCGGCTCCGAGGCGGGCCTGCGCTACGGCGTCTATGCCTTGCAGCGCGCGGAAGTGCTGGG
>JAFNQK010000340.1 GCA_017386165.1 Treponema sp. | reverse complement strand
GGCTGTCAAAGCCGAGAAAATAGTAGATTTACCAACGTTTGGCAATCCAACAATACCACAATCTAAAGACATAAAAATCCTCGTTAAATTTCAATTCAATTTCTTCTCAATTATATTGTTTTTCAAAATTTATAACAATAACACTTAGTTTTTTGCCTTTTTTACTATGTTTTCGCCTATATATATATGAGGAACAAAATGAAGTACAAATTATCTGTTGTTTTTTTGATTTTTTGCGTATTTAACAGTTGCAGTGAAAATACTCTTAAAGCAGAAAGTATCTCTATCTGTAATTGGAACGTACAAACCTTTTTTGATGCTCACAAAACAGGTACAGAATATTCAGAATTCTTAAAAAATGAAAACTGGAATTCCACCGCTTATGAAGCAAGATTAAAGAGACTTTGTAATTGTATCAAGTTATTAGATGCTGATGTTTTTGTTTTAGAGGAAATTGAAAACGAAGGCATACTCTACGATATCGCAAATGCACTGGCTGGCTATAGCTGGAATCAAAAGAAAAACTGGACTTATGCGTGTTTTGCTAAATGTAAAGACCAGGCGATAGGCTGTGCCGTTCTTTCGAGGTTTGAATTAAAAAACTTTTCGGTTCATGAACTTTATGTACAGACTGAAAAAGAAGCTCAACCAATGTTAAGGCCAATTATCAAAGTCACAGTTTGTAAAGGACAGAAGGATTTGGAGCTTTTTGTGAATCATTGGAAAAGTAAGTCCGGCGGGGAGGAGGAAACCCAAGTTTGGAGAAACTGGCAGGAAACACAATTGATGTCACTTTTAGAGCAAACTTGTTCACCCTTTTTATGCTCTGGGGACTTCAATCAAAAAACAGAGGAATTTTCCTACCTGACAGACTTTACTTTTTCACCCTGGATAATCGACAATGATATTTATAGATCACAAGGAACTTACTACTACAACGGAGCTTTTGAGCAGATTGACCATTTTTTTGCAGATAAAAATCTGCAAATCACGCAATTTGAACCCGCAACAAACGGACCCTGGTGCAATGAAAATAATATTCCAATCTCATTTAAAATCTATTCCGGAAGTGGCTACTCCGACCACCTGCCGATTAAATGCAAGGTAGACTTTTGAAAATTAAAAGACGTTTTTCTCAAGAATAAAAAGATACTCCTTTACATGAATTTTTCTATTCTTGAGATTTCTGCTGCCTCTAAAAGTATTGTACTTAGATTCTAAAACTGTAACAGTTCCATATTTTGCAAGCAATGCTTCCATATCCGAACGAGGTATAAAGCCCTCATTGTTAAACGAAATCATAATAAATCGGGCTTTTAAGTTTTTTATTAATTCATCAAAGGAATCCAATGCATATCGACGTTTGTTATATAAACTATGATTCCACCCTTTTGGTATACCGCTAACTTTGCTGAGAATGGATTCATCAGGCCGCTCATACTTTGCAACCAGATTCAGCATAAAATAATTACTTCCATAAGGATGCTGATTATATGGAGGGTCTAGATAAGCAAGGTCAAATACCCCTCCAGGAACATCTTCGTACAAAGCAGAATCCTGCACCAGAGCGTTTGCATCCTGCTGGTATACTTTTACAGGACACTCGTTATTACTAAAAACCGGAAAAGGCAATTCAATATTTGCGCATATTCTACTTAAAGCATTGCGTCCGTTTCCTCCAAACTGCCCTTTCCCAGTTTGTGAGTTTTTATAAAAGCCCTTAAAGACACCAGAAGTATTTGCATGAACAGAACATTCAGACAAAAGAGGTGCAATAAAAAAAGATCTGTATTTTTCAGAAATCATCAAATCAATATTCTGGCGAATGATATCTATATAATGGGCATTATAAGTCGTATAAAAACAGCGTTCACCAAGTTTTACATCATCCTGATTTTTTGGAGCATACAATTCACTTATGAACCCGGGAGCAAAATCACTATTTAACATCTCACTGGAAGATTCTATTAATTTGTCATAATAATCATGTAAATTTTCAAGTGGAAGTTCAGATTTATTTGCAAGATAGCACTCACTGATTACCCTGGCATAATACTCCAGATCATTTACAGCAAGAAAATTACTTGAACCTTTCAAAAACCTGGAAACTACCCCACTGCCACTAAATAATTCTACGCAGGAAAGTTTATCTTTTTTTATGTTCTTTTTTACAAAATCAAGACCGGTGGAAATAAATTCTAACAAAGCTCGTTTATTTCCAATATACGTAATAAGCTGTTCTGAAAAATATTCCGGATTTTCAAGCATAATTATTCTGCAACCACATACTGATTTTTGCCGCTTTTCTTGGCCTGATAAGCTGCTTCATCCGCTGCCTGAAACCAGGTTTTACTATTCATTTCTGGTTTATATTTTGCTATACCGATACTCAAAGTACACTTAAAGTTTTCATCCAAAAAGTCATATACTGTGTTTTCAAATTCTTTTCGAATAATTTCAACGAGTCTTACAACTTCATCAATTGGTTTCTCTTTAAAAAGAAGAACAAATTCGTCTCCACCATATCTAAAAGCACTTCTATTTGAACCAAGAGTTTTAGTAATTATTTCAGCAAGAGTAATTAATACAACATCTCCTGCTGCATGCCCATAATTATCATTAACAGATTTAAAATTATCCAGATCGAGAACAACCTGATAAATATCGGCTACATTTTTTTCTGCAAGTTTAATGTATCGTTCAATTGCTCCAGCATATGCTGTACGATTATACAATCTGGTAAGAGGCTCCTGCTTTAATTCCACAGTTAATTCGCGCATTTTTGCATAATTATCGTAAATATGATGAAGCTGCCCCTTCTGAAAGTTCATCAAACTTCTTGAAACAAGGAAAATCATATACTGAACGCAAACGACTATAATACTTATAATAATTTTCTGAGTATAAAAGTGCTTTGTGTTAGTTACAATAAACATAACGAGCGTTGCAGTTTCAATAACCCCGGTTGCAAAAAACAAAGCTTTTAAAAGATCCTTGTCCGCCAGCATAGAAGCAAGAAGCATAACCATGCAAGGAAGAAAAATTACAACTTCATAACGGATATGAAAAAAAGAAATGAACATAAATTGCGTTAAAAGTGTATAAACACAAATTCTGTTCTTAACCACCATACTAAAATGGCCTGTCATCAGCAAGATTCGATTTATTATCAAAAGCAAAATCTGTAAAACAACAGGAATTAAGATTTCAAGAGTTAAATATGTATGAAAAGTAAAAGGAGAAACAAGAGACTGATTAAAGTAATAATAAATAGAAACAATAATATCCAGTACTAAAACCAAAACATCCAGCGCAATAGTATAATTCCACATTCTAGACTGCAGTTTACGATGAAAATCTGCTTTGTACTGTGTATAATTCATAACACTATTTTAATATATCGAATTTAATTTTTCAACATTCAGACAGTTTTGTCAGATACTTTTAGAAATAAAAAAAGGCTGCCAGGAACCAAAGACTCCATAGCAGCCATCTATAAGAAGAATTATTCTACCATCTGTAGTGAGCAAAAGCCTTGTTAGCTTCAGCCATCTTGTGTGTATCTTCCTTCTTCTTGAAAGCAGTACCAGTGTTGTTGTATGCATCAAGCAATTCAGCAGAAAGTGTATCTGCCATACCATGTCCACTTCTGTTACGAGCAGCTTCAATGATCCAACGCATAGCCAAAGCTTCTTTACGTGTATCACGAATTTCTACAGGTACCTGATATGTTGCACCACCAACGCGGCGTGATTTTACTTCTACTAAAGGTTTTACATTGTCCAAAGCCTTAAGCAAAACTTCAAGTGGATCCTTTTCAGTCTTAGCCTTAAGTTTGTCCATTGCTTCGTAGATGATTTTTGTACAAGTTGCTTTCTTTCCGTCAAGCATCATGCGGCTAACGAATTTTGTAACAACTTTGCTATTATATTTAACGTCCGGCATACATGGACGGTCAACTGACTTCTTGTGTCTTCCCATCGTATTCCTCCGTTATTAAGCCTTAGGTCTCTTAGCACCGTATTTAGAACGACCACGTTTGCGATCTTCTACACCAAGAGTATCTTTTGTACCACGGATGATGTGATAGCGAACACCAGGAAGGTCCTTAACACGACCACCACGGATTAAAACTACAGAGTGTTCCTGAAGGTTGTGACCAATACCAGGAATGTATGCAGTTACTTCAATACCATTTGACAAGCGAACACGAGCTACTTTACGAAGAGCTGAGTTCGGTTTCTTTGGAGTTACAGTCATAACACGTGTACAAACACCGCGTTTCTGTGGACAAGACTGAAGTGCGGGAGACTTAGTTCTGTTAGCCACTGACTGACGTCCCTGACGAATTAATTGATTGATTGTAGGCATCGCCTATTCTCCTATTTTGATTCCGGTCAGCACCCCGGAAAATTTTGCATTTCAAGCCTAACTTTTACATATAAAGATAGGTTTAACTATATTAAAGAATTTGAAAAATGAATTCAAGAGAATTTCTATTAAATTCTAGTTAAATCTAAAATAAATTTGTAAAAAAAATCCCCCTTGAATCACACTTAGCAATCCAAGGGGGAAACAGTATTAAGAATTACGATTAATCGTTTTCTTCACTTTCAAATACAGGTTCCATTTCACTGTTCTGTCGTTCTGCTTCTTCGATACGACGGCGTTCAAGAATTTCTTCCATCTGAAGATCCAAATCTTTGTCTGAACCATCAAAAAGTTTTACATTCTTGTAGTTACGAATACCAGTACCAGCAGGAATCATGTGACCGATGGCAACATTTTCCTTGATACCGTGCAATCCGTCTGATGCACCAGAAATAGCCGCGTTGGTAAGAACGCGAGTTGTTTCCTGGAATGACGCAGCAGAAATGAATGAGTCTACATTCAAAGCTGCTTTTGTAATACCCTGGTACATTGGGCGAGCAACAGCTGGCTGACCACCGGCTGCTACAACACGACGATTTTCTTCGTGGAATTTATATTTATCAACCTGCTGACCATAGATGAACTTTGTATCACCTACAGCAACAATTTCTACTTTACGAAGCATCTGGCGAACAATTACACCGATATGCTTATCGTTAATTGTTACACCCTGCGAGCGGTAAACGCCCTGGATTTCGTCCATAAGGTAGTTCTGAAGAGCATTTTCACCCTTGATTGCAAGAATATCACTTGCTACGGGTGATCCGTCACACAACTGATCTCCAGCTTCAACATGGTCACCATCACGAACAATCATGTGCTTGTTAGTTGGAACATAATGTTCATAGATGTGTCCAAATTCATCTTCAATTGTGATAACGCGTTTTGCTTTCTGAATACCCTTGAACTTAACAAGACCAGAAATCTGTGCAAGAACACAAGGATTCTTTGGCTTGCGAGCTTCGAACAATTCAGTAACACGTGGGATACCACCAGTAATATCGGCAGTCTTAGCAGCTGCTTTTGGCATTTCAGCAAGAGTTACACCGGCCTTAATCTGCTGCTGATCTTCTACTTTAAGAACAGCGCCAGCAGGCAAGTAGTAAGTTCCGCGTTCGTTACCAGCTTCATCTGTAATCAAGATACGAGGCATCTTAACATCAAGGTGAAGGTCGCTGATTGTGCGTTCTACAGAACCAGACTTCATATCGATCTTTTCAGAAAGAGTCGAACCTGGAATTACGTCTTCAAAGTGTACGTATCCGTCGCTTTCTGCGATGATTGGATCAGAGTACTGGTTTACAGTTCCGATTGGATCACCTGCTTTAACGATTTCACCGGCTTTGATTGTAATTGCAGAACCGTTGGCAATTTCAACCTTAACTTCTTTATTTGTAAGATACAAAGTATCTCCAATAATCATTACTTTACCAGAAGCACTTGCTGTTACAGTCTTATTACCCTTCTTGATAAGGTCACTGTCTTTCATGAGACTTACGCCATCCTGAACAAGAACAGTATCACCCTTTTCAATCTTGTAACTGTTAAGGATACGAATAACCTTCATAAAGCCCTTACGAGTAAAGAGCCAGCTTCCGTCATCCATTTCAACATGTGTACCCTGAACATCACTGATGATTGCATCAAATGTAAGAACAATGTGGTTGTCTTCTGTAGACTTTTCAGCAGTACCACCCGAGTGGAATGTTCGAAGTGTAAGCTGTGTACCAGGCTGACCGATTGACTGAGCTGCGATAATACCAACAGCTTCACCAATTTCAACGATCTTGTTGCGAGCCAGGTTCTGACCGTAACACTTGATACAAATACCATGCTGAGCTTCACAAGTAAGAACTGTGCGAACCTTAACCTTTTCTACACCTGAATCTTCAATCTTCTTTGCAAGTTCTGGAGTAATATATTCGTTTACATCGCAAATCAAATCACCTGTAATTGGATGAACTACGCGTTCAATTGTGAAGTGACCTACGATTCTGTCTGCAAGGTGAACAACAATGTCATCACCTTCTTTAATAGCAGCATAATCGATACCGTTGATTGTTCCACAGTCTTCGTCATTTACAACTACATCCTGAGCAACATCTACAAGACGACGAGTCATGTAACCAGCATCGGCAGTCTTAAGAGCGGTATCCGAAAGACCTTTACGAGCACCGTTTGACGAAATAAAGTATTCGATAACGGAAAGACCTTCCTTAAAGTTTGACTTAACTGGGAGTTCGATAATTTCTCCACCCGGTTTAGCCATAAGTCCACGCATTGCGGCAAGCTGAGAAATCTGTTTCTTAGAACCGCGGGCACCAGATGTGGCCATCATATAGATAGTATTGAAACCATCTTTATCTTTAGCAAGGTTGTCGTACATTATAGAAGTAAGTTCTTCGTTTGTACGAGCCCAAATATCTGTTACACGCTGGAATCGTTCGTCGTTAGTCATAAGACCGTTAGCGTTATCACGAACAATCTTTTCAACTTCTTTATTTGCTTTTTCTACCATTTCCTTCTTTTCTGCAGGAATGAGGATATCATTCATAGAAAGAGTTGCACCGTAGAATGTAGCGTTTTTGTAACCTACTGATTTAACAGCATCAAGCATCTGGATTGTGAGCCAAGAACCCTGAGTATGATAAACATGTTCAATCATCTTCTTGAGATCTTTATCACCCATCTGCTTATTGATATAGCGAACACCTTCTGGCATTGCTTCATTGAATGCAAGTGTACCAGCAGTTGTTTCAATCAAATCACCAGCCTTAAAAGCCTTTTTGTCCCAGCTGTATTTGCCTTCATCAAAGCAGTCCTTTGGAGCAGGAACAACAATCTTTGCCTGCCATTCGATAGCACCACTTTCAGCAGCAAGTCTAACTTCATCAGGATTACTGAAACGTTTTCCAGTTCCCTTTGCGTTTGGCTTGATTGCAGTCATGTAGTAGATACCAAGAACCATGTCCTGAGAAGGAGCAACGATTGTATTACCGTTAGCAGGGTCCAAAAGGTTACGTGCAGAGAGCATCAAAGTCCAACATTCCATCTGAGCAGCCTGTGTCAAAGGAACGTGGATAGCCATCTGGTCACCATCGAAGTCGGCGTTGAATGATTTACAAGCAAGAGGATGAAGCTTAAGAGCTTTTCCTTCTACAAGTACAGGTTCAAATGCCAAAATACCAAGTCGGTGAAGTGTAGGAGCACGGTTCAACATAACTGGATGTTCACGTACTACTTCATCAAGAATACCAAATACTTCTGGAGCTTCCTGTTCAACAAGAATCTTTGCCTTTTTGATGTTATAAACAACACCCTTATCAACAAGCTTCTTCATGATGAATGGCTTGAACAATTCCAATGCCATTTTTGTAGGAAGACCACACTGCCAGAGCTTAAGTTCTGGACCTACAACGATTACGGAACGACCAGAGTAGTCTACACGTTTACCAAGAAGGTTCTGGCGGAAACGACCCTGCTTACCCTTAATCATATCTGAAATAGACTTAAGAGGTCTGTTAGATGCACCCTTAACTACACGCTTGCGCTTAGAGTTATCGAACAATGCATCAACAGCTTCCTGAAGCATACGTTTTTCGTTGCGGATAATGATATCCGGAGCAGAAAGCTGCTGCAATCTCTTAAGACGGTTATTACGGTTAATAACGCGGCGATAGAGGTCGTTCAAGTCAGAAGTTGCAAAACGACCACCATCAAGCTGTACCATTGGACGAAGATCCGGCGGAATAACTGGAACTACATCCAAAATCATCCAAGAAGCCTTGTTTCCAGAAGAACGGAAATTTTCAACAATTTCAATTCTCTTGAGAAGACGCTTGTCTGATTTAGCACCTTTTTCAATCATCTTTGAACGAAGTTCTGTTGCAAGAGCGTCCAAATCTGTTGAATCAAGCAAAGTCTTGATAGCTTCAGCACCCATATCTGCAGTGAAAGTTTCACCGTAGCGTTCGCGAGCTTCAATATATTCATCTTCGCTCAAAAGCTGTTTTGGCTTAAGGTCTGTGTCACCCGGATCAATTACGATGTATTTTTCGTAATAAAGAACTGAGCGCAAAGAAGCAACCTGCATATCAAGCAAGAGACCCATACGGCTTGGAACCGAACGGTAATACCAGATGTGACTTACAGGAGCTGCAAGTTCAATATGTCCAGTGCGTTCGCGGCGTACTTTAAAGTGAGTAACTTCAACACCACAGCGATCACAGATTACACCCTTATAACGGATAGACTTGAATTTTCCACAATAGCATTCCCATTCCTTTGTAGTACCGAAAATGCGTTCACAGAAAAGACCATCTTTCTCCGGACGAAGAGTACGATAATTAATAGTTTCAGGCTTCTTTACTTCACCGTAAGACCAGGCACGAATTGTGTCTGGAGAAGCGAGTTTAATTTTAAGGCTTGCGAAATCCTGAATATCACGCATTTGCATTCTCCTTATCGAAACCAGATGCGGCTTTATCAATCAATTCCTGATCACGTTCTGTAAGAGCAATCTGCTTACCCTTATCATCATAAATTGTGAAGTCAAGAGCCAAACCACGAAGTTCCTGAACCATTACGTTGAATGCTTCTGGAACACCAGCTGGAGATGAAGGGTCACCCTTTACGATTGATTCGTAAATCTTTGAACGACCAGTCATATCATCAGACTTGATTGTCATCATTTCCTGAAGACAGTTTGCAGCACCATAAGCTTCGAGAGCCCAAACTTCCATTT
>JAFNQK010000339.1 GCA_017386165.1 Treponema sp. | reverse complement strand
GTATTTGTTTTTCACGATAAAATGCATCTTCTATCCTTGAGAATTCTTCTAAATAAACAAGCTCCACTGGCAAATGGCTCTTTGTAAAATTTGCCCCTTCGCCATTTTTATGTTGTTCTAAACGCCGCTCTAAATCAGTTGTGCTTCCCGTATAATAACTTCCGTTTGCACATTTCAATATATACACATATCCTTTCATATACTTCCTTAGGTCATTTCGACTACGCTCAATGACCGCATTTCTGACTACGCTCAATGACCGCATTTCGATTTCATTCAATAACCAAGCCGGTTGCTGAGCGGAGTCGAAGCACACCGTCCGCAATCTCTTTTTATTTTGTTGCTGAACATCGGTTACCGAGCGCAGTCGAGGTAAGCCGAAGCACAATTACAAAGTCCAGTCTTCCAGTAAGAACTGTTCCACGCCGATATACTGAATGCCGTTTTCGTCCTGCCATGGCTCAATATTATCTTTTACGACAATTATTTTTTTAAAGGAATCTTTTATGCGGGTTAGGGAATTTGTTTCCTGCAAGCGCTTTGATTCGTCATCAATATTCAGCGCCGATTGAATGTAAAGCCGGCTGCTTCCTTTATTTGCAACAAAGTCAATTTCCAGATAATTTCTCTGGCTTTTTCCCTGCGTATCCTTTGAATTATGCTCAACAACTCCCACATCAACATCAAAGCCACGGATTTTAAGCTCATTAAAAATTATATTTTCCATTATGTGGTTTTCTTCCTGCTGACGAAAGTTAAGGCGTGCATTTCTTAGGCCCACATCCACAAAATAGTATTTGAGAGGTGTACTGATGTATTTTTTTCCTTTAATGTTATAGCGCACGGCACTGTCGATTAAAAAAGCATCCTTAAAATAATCAAGATATGTGCTTATTGTATTAGCTGAAATGTTTTTATGTTTTACAGAATTGAATGTATTTGAAAGATTAAGCGGATTGGTCAAAGAACCCACGGAAGATGAAATTACATTCAGCAATTCTTCTAAATCAGAGCTTTCATTTATAATCTTGTGACGGTCAAGAACATCTTTGATATATGTGCCCGTAAACAAATCCTTAAGATATTTACTTTTTTCTTCGGGAGATTTTTTTGTTACAACCAAAGGCATACCGCCATACGTATAATATTCACGCCATGCTTTTGATTTGTCCCTGCCAAAAGCGTTATAAAATTCGCTGAATGACAAAGGATACATTCTAATTTCATCGCCCCTGTCCCTGAATTCGGTAACGATATCGGATGAAAGCATTTTTGAGTTGCTACCGGTAATGTAGATGTCGGCATTCGGAAGTTTCATCAAGCCCAAAACTGTATCGACAAAAGTTATTTTTGAATCTGGATTTGGAACATAGGGATTTTGGATTTCTTCAACTTTTTGAATTTCATCCAGAAAAACATAATACATCTGGCTTTTGTTTTTTAAAAGAGAACGGATATAGGTATCAAGTTCAACAGGATTTCTATAGCGTGCGTTCGCAGTTTCGTCTAAAGCAAGCTCAATAATACGAGATTCCTTTACGCCATGAGAGACAAGGTAGTTATGATAGATTGTGAATAATAAATATGATTTTCCGCAGCGACGGTTTCCTGTAATTATTTTTACGAGTCCGTTTTCTCTTTTTGAAATCAATTTCTCCAAGTATCGCGGTCGATCTATTATTTTTGCCATTCATCCCTCTTGTAAAATTTTTGCGTATTTACGCAATTATTCCACTTGCATTATATTTGAATTTTATTCACAGTGCAAGCGTCTCGTAAAATTTTTGCGTATTTACGCATTTTTTTTACTTCTCCGTTTTCTTCAATTCCCGGACAACTTCTTTGATGAGGTCGGCGGCCATTTCGAGCTGGTCTATGCAGTCCTGGGCGCTTTCGATTGGGTCGGGAAGGTCTTTGTAGTCGAGGATGCTTTCGTCGCGGATAAGTCCCAGGTCAAGGCTGTTTCCTTTGGCGGCAATCTGATCGCGGGTAAAGCAGTTCCAGCGTTCGTCTTTAATTTTTGTGCGGTCGGATGCTTCGTATGCTTTTATGAAGTCGGCAAAGTGTTC
>JAFNQK010000033.1 GCA_017386165.1 Treponema sp. | reverse complement strand
GAAGATAATTTCCACCTGCTGCTGGTTCAGAATCAACTGGATTAATTGGAACATCGCTAGAAGTATTAACATTTGTAAATTTTAAGTATTCAATTCCAGAATCATCATAAAGGGAACCTACAAGCCACCAGACTCCCTTAACCCACATCTGGTTTTCGTAAAGCTGACTTGCAACCTCGTCTCCTGTTCACTTTTCATTGTCTGAATACTGAACAAGACGCAATGATTCTTTATCTCCAAATACCGGACTGTTAGGGTCAATTTCAAAGTTCGTTGCAGAATCTTCTGTATCATCACTACGCTTATCTGTTTTACTTATTGCGTAAGCCTTTACAACCAAAGCTGTGTTTCCGCCTTCGTGATTATATTCACCAGAGTCGTTAATAATCTTGTACCAGCTCTGAGTAGAGCCTTCCACTTCAATTGGCTCGCCAAAATTAGTTCCGCCATCCGTAGAAATCTGAATATAAACCTTATCAACTTCGCTTGTAGCAATCTGAGTTGTACCTGTCACAGTAATGGCACCACCGACCGTACTGCCCTTTGTTGGATATGTAATCTTAACAGTAGGTTTGTCTCCTTGAGTAAGAACAGTAATTGTTCGTTTTACAGGAGAACTAAGCCCTGAATTACCAAGAGTATCTACCGCATAGAACCAGATACAGAGTTCTACATTATCATTTGTCTGGTGATAATTTTCGCCATAAATGCTGTCAATATAGGTGTTAAAGAGAGAAGTATAATACTGAGTTACAGAACTTTCTGAACCGGAACCGTCAAAGGTAACCTGCCACATGGCAGTAGAAATCTTAGCTGCCAAATCTTCACTGTAGCTGGATGGTTCAGTGCCTTCATTCTGAGAAACACCAAAGTAAAGCTCTTTTACACCAGTATAATCAGCTGTCTGACCTGTAATATTCTGAGAAGCAGAACCATAAAGTTTAACGCCATCAGTACTTGGAGTAATCAAAGTAACAACAGGAGCCTTATTATCCAAATCTACTTCAAAGTGCAAACTAGACTGAGCGCCGGCATTATCGATTGCCTTAACAGAAAGATTGTATTTTCCTTCTTTGTTAGCATAATCGCTAGCTCCAAGATTTACCTTAAAGAGTTGTGCTTTATTTCCATTAGCATCTGTTACAATGCAGCCAGCATTTTCTGGGCCAGAAGTAATATTATCGCTGGAATCCCCAAACAGGCACGAAAGTTCCTGAATACCATTTGAATCTTTACCCAGCACTAATACATAAAGGGCTTTTGTATCGCCGCCAATCTTTTCACTAAGAGTACTAAGTTCTTTCCAATCGACAGAATATTGTGCCTTAATATGTTCACCATCAAAAATTGCAGCCAGCTGTTCACTTGTATAATTTTCGTACTTGGTATCAGTAGAATAACTTGCAATAGGAATTGTAGGAGCCTTTAAGTCAACTTTTGCATAAAGCACAGTAGAATAAAGATTTTCTTCTGAACCAAAAGTAACATCTCGGCTGCCAAGTTTTGGAGCAGACAAATCTTTTGCATTGCTAACTGACGATACAAAAGTTGTATTTTTAGCGTCCACAACCTTAAACCAGATTACATTAAATCCGTCCTTGCTGTGTTCTGCATCTGTCGGGAAGTTGTAAACCCAGTTTGCCTGTTCTGCATCATAAATTTCCTGCCAGTCTCCAT
>JAFNQK010000338.1 GCA_017386165.1 Treponema sp. | reverse complement strand
CAATTTGCGTTCTTGAAAAGAATAACGAAGCACATCAATTTATATTGTATTTAGATAAATAGAATTAAAATAGGTGAAATTTTAACTCGACTGTTTATGAGTTATTTTTTTGTCAGTCAAGGATCTGCAAACTCTAAATCCAAGTAGTCGATTTCATAAAGCTCAGTCTTACGCTTGCACAGTAATCTGCTTCTGCAGTTCGAGTACCTGTTCAAGTGGTAGGCCAATGCATTCTGCGATTGTTTCAACAGGGATATTCTTTTTAAGGAGATTTGTTGCATCTTCTATTGCTTTTTCTTCTCGACCTTCGTTTCGCATATCGCGTTTAAATTCTTCTTCGTCAAATTCTGTTAAGCTCATACCCAGTACCTCTTCTTTCTGAGTTTTAAACAGGCCGTTGAGAAGATTTTTGTTGATTGCCCAGTCTACGGCTTCATTTACGGCTTGTTTTGCCGGCATTCCGTTTTTTTTGTTTTCGGAAATTCGGCTAACATACTGTGTGTAATTATATAATGGCTCGCACTTTTTTTGAAGAGATTCATTATGATTTTTGTTTATATTGATCATCGTAGCAGTCCATTCAAATTCTCCATTGTTGATTGGATTTTCAAATGAATCAGAAAGTCGTAGTTTTACTGTATCTGGACATTCTTTAATTCCATTATAAAAAACTATGAATTGAGGGCTAGGAATTTTTACTAATGAAGAACGATGTAAGGTTTTTCCTGTTTTACTCAAATGCATCTGATACAACTGAGCAAAATACATCAGTCCTCGTAACGGCATATTTGGATTATAAGTCGACTGCTGTTCAAACAGTGTCATCTGATTATAAATGAGAAAGGATATGTCGTTCTTCATTGTAAGGTAGATTACATTCTCAATGGTATTCAGTTCCAAAGCATCGGGGTCGGTGTAATGACTATCGTTTAATGCATTGTAGAGTTCAAGCCGCCACTTTTTGCTCTGTTCATTGTCGCGTCCAAAGATTAATTTAAAAAGCCGGTCTTTGTATTCTCTGTTCTGGGGAATTATTGTGTCTGTCATTTTTGCCTCTACATATATATAGACAAAAACTATTCAAAAAAGGCAAAAAAATGACAATTATTATTTCTGTTAATTAATTTTCCATTTCCATCACATCATAAAAATTACAGTTAAGCGCCATTGACAGGGCGTTTATTGTTTTGCCGCTGGCCATGTTGATATCTTTGGCGCCGGTTTCGTATTGCTGGAGGGTGCGGAGGTTTACGCCGCTTTTTTCGGATAGTTCTTTTTGGGTGAGGCAGGCTGTTTTTCGGAGTCTTTGGAGATTTGTTCCAATTTCTGTGGTTTTATCGCGGATAATCTGGTTCATTACTTGGGTAAATTTTTCGGCTGGGGCTTCGTGGAGAAGGGTATACATCTGAACAATCTGACTCAGTTTAATATACTCACGGATTTGTGAAAATCTGATTCCAGTATTTCATTCTGCAGCTTCTAAAGAAGTAGTTTGCTAATGAGAAAAGGGCATAAAAAAGGCTGTCCAAAAATAAGTTCGTGCGGTCATTGAGCTTGTCGAAATGACAACTGGCACAGAACTTACTGGACAGCCTTTTTTTTATACCGTGCTTAACACGGCAATAAAAATATACTTATTTAATCAGCAAACCTGCATATTCTTTAAGGGCTGGTTCCATCTGGTTAGAAAGAACGGCTTTTGCAAGTTTTTTACCGAGCTGAACGCCTTCCTGGTCGAAAGAGTTTACGTTCCATACAAAGCCCTGGAACATTACTTTGTTTTCGTAGTGAGCAAGCAATGCGCCCAAAGTTTTTGGTGTAAGCTGCTTTCCGTAGATAAGGCTTGAAGGACGGCCACCGGCAAAGCTCTTGTTTGGATCAGCATCAGACTTACCACATGCAAATGCAACAATCTGAGCAGTTACGTTAGCGCAGAGTTTAACCTGGCTTGTTGAATCTTCAATTACAACATCTTCACCAGTCTGATTTTCGCGGAAAGCGATGAACTGGAGAGGAATGATGTCAGTTCCCTGATGGAGAAGCTGATAGAATGAGTGCTGACCGTTTGTTCCT
>JAFNQK010000337.1 GCA_017386165.1 Treponema sp. | reverse complement strand
GGAACTGAAACAACGCTTCCCACGGCAATATAGTCCGAAACTTTTTCAGGGTGCATAAGAACATATCTGCTTCCAAGGACAGTCCCATAAGAGTGGCCCATTATTATGACTTTGTTTTTGTTGAAACGCGCACGCACATAATCAACAAGCTCGTCCAAATCGGAAAGTGCCTGCTCAAAAGTTGCCGTGGAGTTTTCGCCGTCGGCATTTTTGTTTTTGTAATAAGTCCTTCCCGCACCCCGCTGGTCCCATCCGACAATCGTAAAATCTTCCATAAGATAGTCGGAAAAAGTGTAAAGCGCAGTCGTATCTGGAGAAGCAGGCCCTCCGTGAAGATTGATGATTACAGGATTTTCAACGTTCCGCCCCATCATAAGGACATACTGATTTTGACCTCCAAGGTTTATGTACGTAGATTCATCGACACCATGAATGTAGTTCGCCTGGTGATTTATAAAACGGACATTGCGCATGCCGATTACAAAACTTATCGCACTGAACAAAAGAATCAAAACGACAGCGCCTGTCCATTTCAAAATCCTGATTGCGACATGACGTTTTTTATTTTCTCCGACCGCTTCCTTTTTATGCGCAAGATGGATCCCGATATGACCGATTCCCAAAATCAAAACGGACACAATCATCCAGACGTTCACTCCGTAGATTCCGAGAAGGAAAAATGCAATTACAGGAAGACTTGCACCCGCGACTGGAAATCTGCAGAAACTTGAATACTGGTCGCGCATCGTTTTTTCACTTTTGAAATATCTGATCCAGTAAAACTCGTAAAGCACCATCAATAAAAATGAAAGCACAAGCCACGTGCACCACTCGGTCCATTCACGCAGGTTGAAATCGGAAAACACAAGTGCGATTATTGAAACCAAAATTTCCCCTGTCCGTTCAAACGCAAGAAGAACTTTGTTTTCATTTTTAACATACTTGTCGTAATCCTTCGGCTTGTTTTTCGCCCAGATGATGTTCGGAACCATCAGCATGATTAAATAGACCAGCCCGACATAAGAAAAACCGATGTGCATTTTTTTCTCCTTACCAAACATGAACGATTGACTTTTATAGTGGATGTGCTATATTAAAAGAAACGGGGACGCTTGTAAACGAGCGACCGTCTCCGTAGAGTTAGTGAATAGCCCGCCGAAGTCTGGATCACTTTAGGCGGGTCTTTTTATGCTCTTTTTTCCTATTTAGACAGGAAGGAAAGAACTTCTATAACAAGTGTGGAAATTGCAATGATTAACATTGCCTTTTCGTACTTTGTCATAGACGGCCCCCTTCGTTCACGAGAATTCGGAGGCTGCCGCCACAATTTACAAGCGTTCCCTGTGAAACCCATAATACAAGAAATATGATAAACCTGCAACATTCAATTAAATTTGATTCAAAACTGTGGTATAATGAAACTATGGAGGTGTCAATATGTTGGCAATAAAGGCATATTATGACGGCCATGTGTTCGTACCGCTTGGTCAGGTAAAATTTAAAAAGAATCAGCAGGCAATGATTGTCGTGGAAGAAACTCCTGTTACAACAAAAAAAACATGCCGTGGAATTGCAGAAAAATATGCAAAGCCTGAACTCGTTGCGCAGGAGGAAGAGTTTATTGCAGAGACATTCTCAGGAGCCGTACAATGACACTTGTAGATACAAATGTAATTTTACGCTATCTGCTAAACGATATTCCGGAAAAAGCGGACAAAGCCGCGTCGATGATTGAAGAAGGTGCTTTTACTTTACCGGAGATAGTTGCAGAAGTTGTTTATGTCCTTGTGAAATTATATGAGATTCCTCGTGAAGAAATGAAGAATATCATTTCACCTATATTTGATGAGATTTTTATGGAAAACTCAGATGTAATGTCGGCAGCAATCTCATATTATTCAGAAACCAAGTTGGATTTTGTGGATTGCATAATTCTTGCAAGGAAGAAAATTCTTAATGAAAGTGTTTTTACGTTTGACAAGAAACTTCTTAATCGACTGAAAGATATTTAAGAAGCTGCTGATTAATATATGAAAAGTCGGCGTTATAATAAAAATGGATGTGACGATATGTTGGAAATAAAAGAGATTTCAAAAACAGACGACAGGGAATTTTGGCTCGGTAAGATTGGAGAGGCTGATTGGTCTGCCGGTAGATATCTTTACAGCCTGTTATGCGACGGCGCTTTTTATGATTTGTGCGGAGCTGAATCCAAAGTTTTTCTTTTGACGGAAGGTCGTGAATTAATTTCATTTTGTACTTTTTCAAAAACAGATGATATTCCCGACACTGCTTTGACACCTTGGATTGGATTTGTTTACACCTTTCCTGCTTTCCGTGGAAAAAGGCAGATTGGTAAATTGATTGAGCATATTTATCTTCAGGCAAAAGAACAGGGCCATAAAAACATCTATGTTTCAACAGACCAAAAAGGATTGTACGAAAAATTCGGCTTTAAGTTTTTTCAGGAAATGAAAGACCGCCGTGGTGAAATGTCGTTAGTGTATAAAATGGAT
>JAFNQK010000336.1 GCA_017386165.1 Treponema sp. | reverse complement strand
TGCAGGCTACCCACAGGCTCGTCTTGCAATGGCTCAAAAAACAACTCTCGAACAGGGCGTTACAGTTGGCGCAGATCAGATTATCATGTCTGTAGGTGCAGCCGCCGCCCTTAACTGCGTTATCAAAGCTCTGGTTAATCCCCGCGACGAAGTTTTGGTTCCAGCTCCTTATTTTGCAGAATACGGTCACTACTGCCGTAACCACGGAGCAAATCTCAAGCCTGTTTCAACTAAATCTGATTTCAGCCTCGATTTTGAAGCAATCAAAGCTGCTCTCTCAGAAAATACAGCCGCAATCATCATAAACTCTCCAAACAACCCAACTGGTCGCATTTATTCTACTCAAGATATACAGGGCCTTGCAGACCTCTTAAAAGAACACGGCAAGAAAACCGGCCGCTATCCTTATATCATTTGTGATGAACCATACCGTGCAATTGTTTACGACAAAAAGAAGGTTGCCCCTGTTTTCCCTGTTTACGAAAACGCTGTTGTAGTTACAAGCTTTGCTAAAAACTTGAGTATTCCAGGAGAACGAATCGGCTACATCGCAGTAAATCCAGCCGCTCAGGATGAAAAAGCTCTTGTTAATGCATGTATTCTTGCAACCCGCATTCTAGGCTTTGTTAACGCTCCTGCAATTTTCCAGAAGGTTGTTGCAAAATCATGGAACGCCCCTTGCGATTACTCATTATACGAAAAACGATGTAAAGAACTCTGCAAAATCATGGATTATGCAGGATTAGAATATGCCACTCCAGAAGGAGCCTTTTATCTCTTTGTAAAAGTCCCTGACAGATGGAATGGCGATGACATGGCATTCTGCGAGCACTTAAAGAAATTCAACATTCTCTGTGCTCCAGGAAGTGGATTCGGTGGTAAGGGCTGGTTCAGAATTGCTTACTGCGTTTCTGAACAGACAATCCTTAATTCAAAAGAAGCTTTTTATAAGGCAAATCACAGCGAATGAAAATTTTAATGGTTACTGCAGAAGCATATCCTTTTGCTAAAAGTGGTGGACTGGCAGATGCGGTAAGCGCACTGTCAAAATCAATTTTTCAGATGGGATATGATGTAAGAATTTTTCTTCCTCGATATTATCGTATAAATCCTGCAAACCTTGAGTTGGTAGCAAAGAATTTACCAGTTCAGGTTGGAAATACAGAAATACACTGGAATCTCTACAAGAGCGTTCTCCCGGATGTTCCTGTTCCCGTATATTTCTTTGATTACGAAAAATTCTTTGGCCGCGACAGTAACCTTTATGGTTCCAAAACAGAACCGGACTATCGTGATAATCCTTTGAGATTTGCAACCTTTAACCGTGCAGCCTTTGAACTCTGCAAATACCTAAACTGGATTCCGGATATCATGCACTGTCACGACTGGTCCAGCAGCTTTGCAACCGTTGTTAAAAAATTCCATCTTGCAGGCCCTGAGTTTAGAAATACCAAAACTGTTCTCACAATTCACAACATGGGATATCAGGGCTTTTACTCAATCGACGCCCTCAAAACACTGGGAATTGATGAAGTTCTTCAGGGACCGGCAGGCCTTACTCATACCTACGGCATGGACTTCTTAAAAGCAGGAATTACCTGTGCCGATAAAATAACAACGGTATCAGAAACCTACGCAAAAGAAATCCAGACACCATACGGTGGATTCTCCCTGGACGGTCTGATGCGATATCGATCCCTTGATTTAACAGGAATCGTAAACGGCGCCGACACCACAGAATGGAATCCTGCCAATGACCCGTTAATTCCTGCCAATTTCAGTAAAGACGACCTCTCGGGCAAAGCCAAATGCAAGGCAGACCTCCAGAAACGATTTGGTCTCAAGGTCAAAAATGATGTTCCTCTTGTAGGAATCATGTTCCGTCTGGCTGACCAGAAAGGAATAAATGAGCTTTTTGCTCCGATGTACGGATGTATGTGGCGTATGGCAACTGAATTGAATGCCCAGTTTGTTGTATGTGGAAATGGAGAAGAGTGGTGCCAGAATGAAATTGCCGCCCTTGCCAAAAAACTCCCTAATATGGGCGCCTTTATCGGCTACAACGAAGACATCGGCCACAAAGTAGAAGCGGGCAGTGACCTCTTTTTAATGCCTTCTAAATACGAACCTTGCGGCCTAAACCAGATTTATTCAATGCTCTATGGCGCTCTCCCCATTGTTCGCAATACAGGAGGCCTTGCCGACACCGTAAGCCAGTACGACGAATGGGACGGCACCGGAACCGGCTTTAAGTTTAACGACTTGACCCCTGACGCAATCTTTAACACCGTAAAATGGGCTCTCGGCGTTTACACCAACAGACCCGACCACTACAAAAAAATGCAGGTAACTGCCATGAGCCAAACCTTCGGCTGGGAAGACAGCGCCAAGAAATACATCAAGGTCTACGAATCAGCAGATCCGATTTCGCATTTTTAATATTTTTCTATTTGTTAAAAACTGTAACCGGTTAAAACAACCGTTGATGAATAATTTTACAAAATCCCTCCATAAATTGAAAACAACGGAACAACAATTGTTATAACAAAAACAAGGATTACAATTCCTATAATAATAATCAATGCTGGTTCGATTAAGGACATAAATCTTTGAATGATTTTTTCTACGGTTTCTTGAAAGTAGTTTCTGATTTGTAAGAAAACTGTATCAGTTTTTCCGGATTTTTCACCTACGATTAACCACTTATATATATAATCTGGAAAAACTGAATGTTTTGAAAAAGCTAAAGACAAGGAACATCCTTTTTGTAAATCGCAGGAAACTTTTTCTAAAGCATCTTTATATATTAGGTTTGTAACAACATTTCTTGATTCCAAAATAGCGGATTCAATACTTACTCCGCCACTTGTTAGAGTTTCCATTGCAAAAGCAAAATTCATTGTATTCCAATATTTTATAATTTTACTTAAAAAGGGGATTTTTATTAAATAAGAATCCATAAATAATTTTACAGAATGTTTCTTTCTGGAAAGAGAGGTTATGATAACAAATAAAAAGGTTAGTGCCGAGATAATTATCAATATTATTATCATAGAAATTTTGAGTTTTGAAATATTTTTGTTTAAAAGATTAGCTGATTCTCCTCCAAGTTCTTGAAACATAACTTGTAATTTTGGAAAGACGAAAAGAGAAATTGCCAATCCTCCGAAGAGGGCAGTAAAAAGTACCATTAATGGGTATATCAAAGCACTTGAAAACTTATCTTTTATTTTTTTTGTTGATTCAAGATATAAGCGTAACCGGGGAAAAATGTTTTCTACATTACCAATGCGATTTCCGACTTTAATGATACCTGTATAAATTGGCGGGAAAATATCTGAATAACTTTCTACTGCATCTGCAAAAGAAATTCCTTTTTCTACTTGTGATAAAAGCAAACTGGCAATATTAGAGGCACCTTTATTCTTTGAATCTATTATAGAGACTACTTCGAGAGAATCTTTTAATGAAAGGCCAGACTTTAGTAATTGTTCCATTATTTGGGTAAATTCTAAAACTGACTTTTGATTTTTATTTTTATTTTTAAGGCTTTTCTTTTTTAATTGAATATCAATCGGTATATATTCACTGCCTTGAAAGGATTTGATAACTTCTTGTTCTGACTCTGCCTGTTTTTCGATTG
>JAFNQK010000335.1 GCA_017386165.1 Treponema sp. | reverse complement strand
TTATTACTGAAAAAGATTTTGAATTGTACAAAAAAATAATTAATTCGCTGTAAAAAATGGTTGTAGAACAAATAATCAGAAATATAGTACAGAACTGGTTTTATACAGAGCCTCTCCTTTTCGCGGTGTGTACTTCTCACCATCTGGTAGAAAATAATCAGATGAATTGTGTTATGAGGTCAGGCCAGCAGAGAATTGAATATAATTCTGAGCAGCTAAAGTCTATGAACGACACTCAGATAGAAGAATACTTAAAAATCGAGTCTTTCCGTATTCTTTTATCTCATCCATATTCCCGAAAGCCCTATCATGCCCGGGGAACAATTCTTTTGCTTGCAAGTGACGTTGTCATTAATTCTTTTTACAAGGCTGGGGTACCTCTGGCAGGAGTGGAATATCTTAAAAGTTTGACTCCCCGTTTTAAGCAGATGGAAAATCCATTGGGAGAAAAATGGGCTGGAACAGAAGAAGAAGCCTTCTTTATGCGAAATCTGAATATCAATCGAAATACGGGGGCTTTTGAATCTGTCGATAATCTGGATTTTGAATCCTGGTATCACAGACTATTCTTTTTGATAAAAGAAATCAGTTCAAAGGGGCAGAATGCAGGGGCATTTAATCTTGCAGATGCTTCGGCCGCAGCGGATAATGCAACAGAGCTCTGGGAAGAAAATCCTGAGCAGGCAGAACAAATTAAATCTCAGATACAAAAGGCTGAAATAGATCATGGCTGGGGAAGCATCGGGGGAGGCCTGGAGCGGGAAATTCAGTCCCAGTGTGATTTTAGCATGGACTATAGAAGAATGCTTTCTCAGTTTCGACAGAGTATTATTACTGCAAACCGCACTTTGACCAGAATGAAGCCGAGCCGCCGTTTTGGCTTTAAGGCAATGGGAAGCCGCTATAACCGCAAGGCGAATGTGCTTATTGCAGTAGATGTAAGCGGTTCCATTACCGACGAAAATTTTAACCGATTTTTTCATGTAATCAATAATATTTTCTTTTTGGGAATTATCGAAAAGATCGATGTGATATTTTTTGATACAAATCTAAAACTCAGTAAGCCAATTCCTTTTAAGAAGAAAATAGAACTGGATTCGATTAAAGGCAGGGGAGGAACAAACTTTCAGCCTGCAATCGATTTTTTTGCTGAGAACAAAGATTACAACGGTCTTATAATTTTTACTGACGGTCAGGGCTCAATTCCCGCGGTATCAAAATCCCAAAACATTCTCTGGATCTTGACCAGCCGTCTTGATTACGAAAAATCCCGCTCCTGGATTCAAACCCTCCCAGGAAGCAAAAGTACATATATGCCGTTTTAGAGGAACAATATGAAGGATATAGAAAGCGATTATTGGAAAGATATTTTTACTCATGCACAGCACCGTAATATGTGCCGAATTGGTGCCGAGCGACTGTCATATCAGGATGCACCAGCCGTAATAGAAGAATTTAACAAAAATCATCCCGAGATAAACGCAATCGTTAACGATACCGGTTCATATATTACCTGGGAAACCAGCGTAACCAAAACAATCAGTCTGAGACTTTTTATTCAGAGTCAGGTAAAAGGAACGCTCCTTCAATATAACAAAGGCGAACAGGTTAAGATTGCCGATGCCAAATTTATAAATAATCCGTTTCCTGAAGTAGAAGCAATTCTCGCCAATCGGGAAAAATATGAACAGGACTTAAAAGAGACTATCACCGAAAATCTCCACAATGACATGAAGGTCAAAGTAGGCGGAGAATTTATAAAAGCCTATCTGATAAAAAAATGCTCTTCTCTTGGACTTTTGTGGACCGTAATTCCTCAAACGGATAAAACATTCAAAATAGAAATCCAGTCTACAGATTCAAAAAAAGAAACGGTTGTAGATTTTTATAATTTCAGGGAAAAAATTCTTGAGTTAATATAAAAAAGGCATCCGCATAAGTTTTATTTCTACAAACAGATGCAAATGCCTTTATAAGATAACAAAAAGGTTATTACTGCAACAAATCTTCGATATTGCGCAATTTGTTCTGAGCTGCTTCAAGTTCAGATGCTTTTTTTGCATTCTGTGCGGCAGCTGCTTTTGCATGTGCAATAAAACCGTCAGATGGGAATTTCTTTCCAATCATCTTATTCATTGCCGTAAATGCGGTTCTATATTCCTTTTGGAAATCTCCTGAATCAATCGCATAGTTGATAAAAGAGAACTGTGCATTGATTCCCTGTGAGCGTTCAGAGGCAACAATCTTTAAACCGTAGTTAGATGAAATGTTGCAAAGACTTTCTTCTACAAAATACAAGCGAATAGTACATTCTTTTGGAGAATCTACTACAATCTTATCCTGAGATGTAACATAAGCCGAATATCCTCCGACTGTTGCAATCTCTTTTGTAAATGTCTTACTCATCCCTGATGCTTCAACGAGTTTAGAAACCTGCTGGTGCCATTCTTCGCATTTTTCAAATGCATTAACAAGATCCTTTGGCTCGAGCAATACGACTCGCTTGAAACTTGCGTTTTTTTGTTTTCCAATTTTGCAGTTACCTTCTGCGTAAATACCAGTTTTATAGCTGTCATCGTCTTGAACATAGCAAACAACACCACTTTTTTTCAACTGGGCTTCTTTTTTGTTGGTAACATCTGTTCCGATGATTCTCTGGTCTTCCTGCTCAACATTGTCCTTTTCTACATCGTATGCTTCCTGGAACAAATAATACTGTGCATGAACACTTGAAAAACATAAAACAGATAAAAACAGGAACAAAAACTTTTTTTTCATTTTTTAAACCTCATTTATCTAGATAATTAATTTTAACCCCGAAATGTCCAAAAGTAAAATATTTTAATTGAATGTATGAATAAGACCCTTTATACTTAAGATTATGGACGAACAAGTATTATCAAATTCATCAGCTCTTACTGAGCAGAATAAATTTATTGCCAGAGTTTATGGCTGGATGTCGTTTGCACTTATGCTTACGGCAGTTGTTTCTTTTGGGGTTGCATACTTTGCTTCTGTAAATCCCACATTTTTTAAGCATCTTTTTGGGCTTGGATTTTATCTTCTGGTAATTGCAGAAGTGATTGTTGTATGGGTTTTATCTGCCAGAATCCGTAAAATGTCGGTTGCAGGGGCTACTTTCGGCTTTATTTTGTATTCGATTTTGAATGGTGTAACGATTTCTTCCATATTTATCGTTTATAATATCACTTCTATCGTTAGTCTGTTTTTAATTACTGCTTTGACTTTTGGAGTCATGGCTGTTTTTGGTTCAGTAACAAAAAGAGATATTCTCTCGTGGGGAAAATATCTCTTTATGGCTTTGATTGGATTGATTCTTGCAACGATTCTTGAATTTATTCTCTCGCTTATTTTTAAACAGCCATTCAGCATGCTAAATCTTTTGATTTCTGTTGCAGGGGTAATAATTTTTACACTTTTAACTGCATACGATGCTAAAAAGATTTTTATTACCAGTCAGCACTCCGATGGTTCTGATACTTTCAAGAAGGCTGCTATTTTAGGAGCTCTTGAATTATATCTCGACTTTATTAACATATTCTTAAACCTTTTAAGAATATTTGGAAAGCGCCGCTAAGATTTTATTTTAGCATGCCTTTTTAGGTTCAATATATGTCGGTTCAAACTGTCCTTTTTTAAGGGCAGTTTTTTTTGTCTTTTTATCAATTAAATACCAGATAATGTAAATTAAAATAATGATTGTCATAAAAGTCCTCGTTTTGTTTTATGACTAAATTATAGGGGAGGGGGTGTATCATGGAGCGATACATATAAAATATTTTTACTTTTTTGACTATATCATAAATACTTTTCTATAATATAAAACTTCACTAAAATAGAGGTATGGCAAATTTAATTGATTATTTAAAGTGGCGTGGAGATCTTTCTTTTGATGCAGTTCCTTTTTCGGAAATTGATGCTCTTGTTTTGTGTCAGCTTTCTTATCTCGATTTTGAGGGACTCTTAGAAAAGGAAAGTTTTACTTCATCCGTAACTCTGTCTGACCTTTATTCAAAATTTTGCCAGACACTGGATTATGAACGACGAATTGATGCAGGTCTTATGATAAGCAAGCAGTCTATCGATGTTTTTAAGCTTGCTTCGGAATCAAACCGGTTTGGAAGTGTCTCTGTAACCGGTTATGAGTTCATTCTGGATCCCAAAAAGGAAGAACAGTTTACCGCCTTTACATATTTAATCAAGGATAAACTTTCATATGTCTGCTATCGCGGCACCGATGACACCTTTGTAGGCTGGAAAGAAGACTTTAACCTCGCAATCGAAGATGAAGTGCCGGCACAGGCAGATGCCCGTCGCTATTTACAGACAGCCCTCAAAAGCCTAAAAGGAAACTTCTGTGTCGGCGGACACTCAAAAGGCGGAAATCTTGCCATTTATTCCGTGGCAAAATGCCCTGAAAAATTCCTAAAGCGAATAAATTTAATCTACAATTTTGATGGCCCAGGGTTTACAGAAAAGAAAATCCAGTCTCAGGAATTCTATCAGATAATTCCTAGAATCCGTTCTTACTATCCTCAGCTTTCAATCGTTGGAATGCTCTTTACTCATGCCGGCGAATACCGCGTTGTAGAAAGTGACCCTGCAGGCATAATGAGTCACGATCCTCTCAAATGGCACATTATGGGCGCCAAGTTTGTCACCCTCAAGGATTTTGATAAAGAAACAATTGTGATAAGTGATTCCCTTAATTCCTGGATGAAAAAAATGACTCCGGAACAGACTGAAATCTTTGTTGATACTCTATTTGATATAATTGCTTCTACTGGCGCCAAGACCAATACTGAGCTTGAAGCAAACGGCTGGCTCAATTCTCTTAAAATTGCTAATGCAATCCGTCGGCTCGACCCAGAGCTTCGCCATGTTGTAGAAGATGTTTTAAAAGAATTATTTGCCGCAATCCGCAGCAATGTGAGCTGGGTCAGAAAACACCAGAAGTTAGACAATTAGAAATATCGGGGGTATAATAAAATTATGGGAAAATTATTAGAAGATACAACTATTGTAACAGACAGTCCGGTTGGACGTCATCTTGGAGCAATTTCTGAATCTGTTCCTGCAAGTTATCTTATGTTTAATAATAAGAAGATTGAACTTGTTGCAAAAATTACAATCGGTCGTGAATCCGACAACAGTGTAGTTGTGGACAACAAGCTGGCAAGCCGCCATCACGCAGTTATCCAGAAAATCCGCGACGCATATTTTATTAAAGATGAAAAAAGTACGAATGGAACTTTTGTAAACGGACAGCGCATTCCAGAAGACAAATATATCCGTCTTTCAAGCGGTGACAAGATTACAATCGGAACAATGAGTCTCGTAATTTCATAAAAATTTTGAATACCGAATTATACGACCACCTGAATCAGCTTGATTCTATGGGTCAGCTTCCGCATCATGATTATCTCTTTGATTTAGCCGATAGAACTGCAGGGCTTCTTGAATCAGAATGTTCCAGTTGGCGGCCTTGTACCGCAGAAAAAAGAATCGGCGGCCTTCTGGATTTTACAGATCCAAGAGTAGAGCCTCTTCCGGTTATTGTGGTTCCGGATTTGCACGCCCGTTCCTTTTTTATTTCAAATCTTCTGAACTATCAGCTTCCTCTTGATTTTACGGAAACAAAAAAGCCTCTTACCGTTCTGGAGGCACTGGAAAAAGACAAGGTGCGGGTTATTTGTGTTGGAGACCTTCTTCATTCAGAGCTCCGATGTCGTGACCGATGGCTCGGCGCCCAGGAAGAATTTTTACAGGATGTTTTTAACGGTCCCAACATGATGCAGGAGATGGTGGAAAGCCTTACTCTTCTTTCAAAAGTGATGGAACTCAAATGTGCCTTTCCTGCCAATTTTCATATTTTAAAAGGAAACCACGAAAACATCATGAATGTCCGAAGTCCCGGCAATTTTCCTTTTAGAAAGTTTGCAAACGAGGGCGAAATGGTTCGTGTTTTTATGGAGAATGAATACGGCGACGATGTAACCATGGTCATTTTCTGTTTTGAAAATGCTCTTCCTCTGGTTGCAAGTCTTCCAAATGCTGTTATTTCTCATGCAGAACCGATTATTCCTTTTACTCGGGAACAGATTATCAACGGAATGAACAATGATCAGGTGATTACCGGTCTTACATGGACAGAGAATAATGCCGCAGAAGAGGGAAGTGTTCTTGCAATGCTCCAGGAGCTGACAGTCTATAAGCAGGGACGAATTCCCCGCTACATTGCAGGCCACAGACCTGTAAAAGGAATGTACCTTTTGAGACAGCAGGGCAATTTTGTTCAGATTCATAACCCGGAAAAACAGCATATTGCTTTGATTTATAAAGATAAAAATTTTGATCCAGACAGTCATATAGTGGATATTGAAAAATAGGGAGAAGTAAAATGGCCGAAAATTTTCCAAAAAATATCGGAAAATACGAAGTTCAGGGAATTATTGCAAAAGGCGGAATGGGTGTTGTCTATCGCGCAATGCACCCTTCTTTACACAGACCTGTTGTAATAAAGAAAATGACTGCCCGAAAAAATACTGCCAATGTTGAGCGATTCAAGAGGGAAGCTCAGATTCTTTTGGATTTGCAGAGCCCATATATTGTTCACCTTTTTGATTATTTTACAGAAGATGGCTACCGATACATGGTCGAAGAACTTGTAGACGGCATGGCTCTCGATAAGCTTTTGCAGAAACAGACCGTTTTGAGTCCTCAGCTTGCAATGCTGATTTTGCAGGATGCTTGTCTTGCTCTTAAGTACGCACATTCCAAGGATATTGTTCACCGCGACATCAAACCGGGAAATATTCTTATCAGCCGCAGGGCAGAAATCAAGCTTGCAGATTTTGGTATTGCCACCGAGGCAGAAAAAGAAGACACTCTCACAGAAACAGGGGTTGCTCTTGGAACTCCGGCATATATGCCACCGGAACAGTTTGAAAATAGTGCCTGCGTAGACTGCCGCGCCGATATCTATGCTCTTGGAATCATGCTTTACGAGATGGTAACCGGTTCCAAACCATATCCGGGAACCCTTTCAATCGAAACTCTCAATACAATCAAAAAGGGGAAATACATTTCTCCACGCAAGATTGACAAAAAAATTCCGTATACCATTTGCCGCCTGATTAAAAAGATGCTTAATCCAAAGGCGAAAAAACGTTATCAGTCTACAATACCTGTTTTAAAAGTAATCAAGCGTTACCTCAAGCACTACGATGTTCATTCCATTCGTGTTCAGCTTGCAAAACTTTTGATGAGTCGGGATGCGGTAAAAGAACAGGAATATGTAAGAATCGACTTAAAGAAAAAGAAGATTACAAGAATCTGTGTGGCATCTGCAATCGCAGTTGGTTTAATTGTAGCCGGTTGGTTTGAAGGAGTATTTCACCGAACGATTTTGCGTCCATGGTACACTCCTGTCAGCATTCAGATGAAGATGCCTGCCACCAGCAGTGCCGGAAGCGACCTCCCGGTAAACGCTTTCTTCTTTATTAATGACGGCGACGAAATCCCAGAAGTTTCTAACAGCCGCCGGGTTCTTACTCAGCTCAGTGAAAAAAAGGTACCTTCAGAAAAGAATGCCCGAAACCGCACCTATACCACAAAGGATGTTTTTCTTTTAAAAGGGAATTACCGCATCAAGGTAGTTGCAGGTCCTTATGTCTGGTGGAAGTCTTTTACAGTGGGAAAAGAAAAGGTTGTTATCAACGCAGATTTCTTAAAGAATATGCGCCGCCCGGTTTCTGTGGTTCCAAGTGTGTTTAATGCCAAGACCGGAAAAGAAATCACTTCTGCTGCTACAGTAAAAATGCTTTACAACGGTGAGTGGATTTCGATTTCTGACTATCCACAGGACAAACTTATAAGCGGCAATGTTTACAAATTCCGCTTTAGCGCTGACGGTTTTGCAGAAGAAAGCTTTAGCCTTCGTCTCGACTGGCTTCAGGACGTGCTGTATATAAGTGCGAGTCTTAGACCTCTGTAAGGGGGGAAACCCCTTGGGAGAACGTTGTTCTTATGGGGCGATTAAGCCTTATAAGGCGATTTTCCTTGCCTTTGAGTAGGGATGTTTGTATATTTAAAATATGACTGATAAAGACGACATCCTTGACGCTACACAAGAAGCGGCAATTGCAAAACTTGATGAACTTTTAGACAAGATTAAAGACGGAATTGACAGCGGCGATATCATCGTCAGTGCCACAGATTCTTCGGATGAGAATTCTGCTTCCGATGAAAATATTACAGACGAAGAAACTGTTCAGGACGAAGAAAAAGTTGATTCTGAACAGGATTCGGATAATTCAGACGATTCTGACGAAACCACAGAAACCGGCAAAAAGAAAAAGGTTCTGTATGTAAAGAAGAAGGAAGAATCAAAATCAAAAAAATCCAAGGGCTCTATTTCGATTGTTCCTGCAGAAAAGGTGCTTCCAAACAAGCTTCCGATTATTCCTCTGCAGGGCCGCCCTATTTTCCCTGGCATTTTTACGCCTCTCATGATTAATTCTCCAGAAGATACCAAGATTATTGAACAGTCTTATGGTTCTGACTGCTATATTGGTATCGTCATGCTCAAAAACGACGTAGAAAACCCAAGTTATACCGATTTGAATACCGTGGGAACCGTTGCCCGAATCATTAAAAAGATCAATCTCCCTGACGGCGGAGTAAATGTATTCATTTCAACGATAAAGCGTTTTAAAATTCGCAAGGCTCTTCATACAAAAGAACCGATTATTGCGGCAGTTGAATATCTAGAGGAAGAAGAAGACGATACATTCGAAGTAAAGGCTCTCACCCGGGCACTTATCAGCGAAATGAAAGAGGTCAGCGAAAACAATCCTCTCTTTAGCGAAGAAATGCGCCTCAACATGGTAAATATTGACCATCCTGGAAAGATTGCCGACTTTATCGCTTCGATTTTGAACATCGACAAAAATGAACAGCAGCATGTTCTTGAAATGCTAAATGTCCGCCAGCGAATGGAGCAGGTTCTCGTTTATATCAAAAAAGAACAGGAGCTTTTGAGGGTTCAGAAAAAGATTCAGAACGACCTAAACGAGAGGGTAGAAAAAAATCAGAGAGAATACTTTTTGCGCGAAGAACTCCGCTCAATTCAGGAAGAACTTGGTACCGATTCAGAAGGAAATGCTGACGATTATCACAAGTTTAAAGAAAAGATTGAAAGCTTTAAGTTTGAAGGCGAAATTAAGGAAACGCTGGAAAGTGAACTGGACAAGTTCCGTCTTATGGATCCAAGTTCACCGGAATATACAACAAGCCGCAATTATCTCGAGCTTGTAACTCAGCTCCCTTGGAATGAAGAAATCAAGGAAGTTTACAATCTCGACAGTGCTAAAAAAATCCTTGAAAATGATCACTACGGCCTTGAAGATGTTAAAAAACGTATTCTCGAATTCCTTGCCGTTCGCAAGCTCAAGCAAGATTCAAAAGGATCAATTTTACTTTTGGTTGGACCTCCGGGAGTTGGTAAAACCTCTATCGGCCGCTCAATCGCAAACGCCATGAACAAGCCGTTCTACCGATTTAGCGTTGGTGGTATGCGTGACGAAGCCGAAATTAAAGGACACCGCCGAACTTATATCGGTTCAATGTGCGGAAAGGTAATTCAGGGACTCAAGCTTACACATACAAAATCTCCTGTATTTATGATCGACGAGATCGACAAGATGGGCTCAAGTCATAACGGAGATCCTGCAAGTGCTTTGCTCGAAGTTCTCGATCCGGAACAGAATGTTTCTTTCCGTGATAACTATCTGGATTTGCCTTTTGATGTTTCAAATGTTTTCTTTATTCTGACTGCAAATACCTTGGATACAATTCCGGAACCTCTTTTGGACCGTGCAGAAATCATCCAGCTTGCAGGTTATATCGATCAGGAAAAACTTGAAATTGCAAAAAAATATCTGATTCCTAAAAACCTCAAAAAGAACGGTCTCAAAAAAGGTCAGGTAAAATATACCAAAGCAGCCCTTTTGCGCATTGCTGAGGAATATGCCCGCGAAGCCGGAGTTCGTAACTACGAAAAGAATCTGGACAAGATTCACCGCAAGCTTGTTACTTCTTTAATCAGCGAGGCGGATGCCAAGGCCAACGAAGAAATCAAAAAGGCAAAAGAAGCAAAGCTTCCAAAAGAAGAAATTGCCAAGATTACAACAGATAAATATCTGGAAGCAGATAAGACCTGGGAAATTGACGCCCCTGATCTTGAAAAATATCTTGGAAAACCGGTATTTGACGAAAGCGAAGTTAAAAAGGCCTATGTTCCTGGAACTGCCATCGGTTTAGCATGGACCAGCATGGGTGGAGACACTCTCCTCATCGAAAGTGTTTCTTTCCCTGGCAAAGGTGAGCTTGTTCTTACCGGTCAGATGGGCGATGTAATGAAGGAATCCTGCGCTATCGCCTGGAACTGGGCTAAGCGCTATGCCGTTGAACACAAAATCAAAAAGGCTAACTGGTTTGATCAGAATAATATTCACCTTCATATTCCGGAAGGAGCTACTCCAAAGGACGGCCCTAGCGCCGGAATTACAATGGCTACTACTTTTGTAAGCCTTTTGCGCGGCAAAAAGATTAAGCCAAACCTTGCAATGACAGGGGAACTTAGTTTAACAGGACAGGTTTTACCGATTGGTGGTTTACGTGAAAAGACAGTTGCTGCCAAGCGCAATGGAATCAAGACAATCCTGATTCCAAAGGCTAACAAACGTGACTTGGATGAAATCCCTGCTCATGTAAAACAGGGAATCACCTTTATTCCGGTAAGCAGGGTAGAAGAAGTTATTGAAGCTGTTTTCTAGAATGCATATAAGAATACTTGTTTGATTTTCTGCGGCTGTACCTTACTCCAAGGTCAGCGTGATACTGCCATGAGTAATTGTACGGCTGCATATATCTGTTAGTTCCAAAGTTAGGATAGTCCACTGCAAAGGTTGCATTCATAAGTATTGTCCAGTGATTTGCAAGTGGCAACTCAATTGTTCCTACAGCTCCAATACCCAGGTAATTCAAGTGGAAGGCATCTGTCAGCTGGTACATATAATGAAGACCGGCTGCCAGGTTAAACTGTATGTATTTCCATCCATCAAAATGAAGGGTAGGACCTGCAAAAAGATCAAAGGCATACAGAATTGTCTGTTTTGAAGGCTGATCCATTCCGTTAAAGGTGTTTTTGAAAGGATAGTAAGCACTTACTCTAACGATTCCGTCAAATGGCTTTAAGTTTTCTGTCTTCATGGTACAGTAAGCACCAATCATGTAGTTTTCCCAAACAAAGTTAGAACGTTCTTCGTTGATGATAAGGCGGTTAACCATGGCTCCAGAAACGCCTTCTTCAAAAGTCACAAAAGGTTTTTCTGTGATTTCAGGGAACCCTGTCTTTGGGTTGATTTCTACTTCTTCGTCGGAGTAGTTTTTGGCGGCAAAAACTGGAGTAACTGTTCCAAAGAAGAGTAATAAAAGTGCAAAAATAAAACTAAGTCTTTTCATGTTTATTCCGTGTTATTTTACAATGTGATAAAGGGTTAAAGTTACAGTATCAGAACCGTCTTTTGGAGTCCAGGTAAGCTTGAGCATTGAACCGTTGATGTCCCATTCAGTATTGATTGAACCACCGTCAGAAAAACTGAAAATCAGAACATTTTCGATTACTGTCCAGTCACCTGAATAAGAAACTTTTGTTCCCTGGATGTTGATATCTGCATTGTAAGTTCCGTCACTTACAAAGTTGATTGAGTTGCCCTGGTTGTCTGCCCATTTTCCGTACAATGGATCTGGTGTATAGCAGCTCTGCATAGAAAAAAGAATTACTGTAAGTGTTATAACTGTTGCAATTAAAGATTTAATATTTTTCATTTTATTCCTCGTATTTTTAGTTTTGTTCATCAAGTGTTTCATTTGCAATTAATTCTTCTGGAACGGCATCCCATGGGAGTTCAGCCTTGTCAAAGCCTTCCGGTTCGATGGTGTAGTAACCGCCGCCGGCATTCCCCTTTTTGATTTCAAGATTGTCGTAGCATACTGTTCCCGGATACATACCGCTGACAATCATGGTGCCAAACATCATTCCGTTGGCACTGATGTTTGCTTTGACATTTGCATAGCCGTTAAAAATCCAGCCTTCGGTATCGCAGTAATTTGTGTATTTCATCATTACGATTCCGCTCAATCCCCTGAGCTTGGTCTGGTAAAAGCAGGTGCCGCTGTATTTTCCGGCAACTTCTTCTTTTCCAAGTTTTGCAAGGTTTGATTTATTATTCATAAGAACCATTTTTGGATGGTTGATATAAATTGTCTGGTTGTAAGTCAACATGTAAACCTGAATTGTAAGCGCGCCGTAGCCTTCTTCAATTTCGCTTACAATATCCTGGTAATTTACGGTTGTTCTTACCTGATAGTAGTAAACTTCGTTAGGC
>JAFNQK010000334.1 GCA_017386165.1 Treponema sp. | reverse complement strand
CTTTGCCGCTATAAATTCTATGTTGGCCAGGGCTTTTTTGCAGGGCTTAATTCCGTCCGTAGCGCTTTGCAGGGAGGCTTCTGCCGTCATAATCACAGCGCATACAGGGCAGTCGCTTCCGGAGCAGTCGTGGTCAATTTCCCCTGCCGCAAAGTGAATGGAAGCCAGGGATGCGCACAAGAACACGATTGCAAGTGCAAGCGTTAGAAGAGAATGTTTTGTACTTTCCGTTTTTTTAGCAATTCCTGCTGAACCGAATACGCTTTTCATAAAAAGATGCCGTTTGCTCCCGGCTACGAAGCCATGCCCCCATTATTGCATTTTTTTCAACTAGCGTAAAGCCATGGGCTAAACAGAAATCAATTTTGAAAACTTCCTTCCGTTATCAAAATAAGGGTTTCGCTTTCTTCTAAACGAAAACCTTCTGAAAAAATGGAAAGCATATATTCTTGATTTTCTTTTAATTCGGAACAATCATAATTTATTTCTTGAACTGTGTTTGTAACAGTCGTTGTTGTTTTGGGAGAATTCACTGTCCATGAATATGTATTATCATTTTTTTCAAAAGAGGAAGTTTTACCTGTTGTACTTGTATTTGAACTTGTACTGGTTTTTGAAAAATGAAGTGTGAATGCCTTGCCAGAAGGAATCTTGATGGCATCGCTTCCTGTTTTTAGCTTTTCTATTTTTATGTTATTAACTTTAGATAGCTTATAATCAGAATCAGAAGAATCATCAATTATATGAATAATAGCTGATGGCTGTTCTTTTATATTTATATAATCTGTGTAAGTTTCTGTAGACTTGCAAGCTGTAAAAAAAATAGCAAGAATCAAACTTGTAATAATATAATTTTTTTGTTTCATACTTTTTTCCTCTTAATAAGTAGTCCTGTGGGCTTGACCGGTTTACCGGATTTGAAGCTTTGTTATATGCAATTTTACAGCATCTGCTCCAACAGTCCAATCAAATATTCCCACCACAGCTCGCTTTTAAACTGTGGAGTAAAAGCAGATGGAAGCAAAAATCTGCGCATTTCGAATAAAAAATCTTTTTGTCTACTTTTAACTTCTTCAATCCGACTTCTGTATAGCTGCCAAAAATCAGTTTCCTCAATTTTTCTGTCACCAAGTTTTTGAAGCAGCAAATCTTTGTTATAGGAAACATTTTTCTGAC
This sequence comes from Treponema sp., assembly GCA_017386165.1. Lineage (GTDB taxonomy): Bacteria > Spirochaetota > Spirochaetia > Treponematales > Treponemataceae > Treponema_D. Next base: position 2,781 of record JAFNQK010000334.1, on the reverse strand, counting down.
TCAACCAATGAATATCCCACAAATCGCGGTTCTTCACTCTGTTTGGCCTTCTTGCAAACGCAATAAGTTTATCACATAAAATTTCTGTAAGACTTTCTGCATAAAGCAAAACTCCATCCGTTCCCATGTCGATTCCATACGTATTTTTAAGCATAGATACTTTTCTTTCATGGCTCGGAAGCAGGCAAATATCAATATTTATCTTTTGGGCAGGAAAATCTGGGCGTTCAGGTCGTGTAATAACTTTTATTTTCCAGGTTTCCGTGTTTCCGCCCTCTTTGGCAGGATCCGTCACGGTAACTGGTAGATTGTATTTTTCTTGAATTGTGTTTTGAATAACATTTCCAAGCTCGCCCATATCAGCTTTTGAAAAATCAAATCCGCCGGAAAAATCCAAATCTTCACTTAAACGCACTGAGCCGTAACAATCACGCAGACAAGTTCCCCCCATAAAAGTAAGATTTTTCAAGAATCCTGCACTGTTCATTGTCCGTAAAATGTCATAATGCAGTAATTCCTTTTCAATGACCGTTCGTAGCGTCGGGTATTCGGTATTTTGATAAATTATTTGTTCTACAAGTGTGTCAAATGTGGACATAAGAAATTCCTCTATTATTTATTTTTCAATAACTTCTAAAGTATTTAGATAATCTCGAAGTTTTATTACAATCTTCTTTCGTTTATCGTTAATTTCATCATTATTGGAATAAATTTTCTTTTCGTCATCGATTGAAATATTCCTTGTTTGGCCATAAACTCCTTTTTCAGATATCTTAAACCAATTAATTTGTTCTAATGAAAAATAATTCATGTGTTTATTCTCGCTATATTATTTGTGGCCCACTTGCAAAATCTAGCGATTCATTTGCAATTTTTCATATAATTCAATAACACTGCACAACATCCTACTGTGGCTTCAGATTGATATTGAGGTTCGATTTTATCCCAGCTATCCAAAAAATCTTGTAACTTCCGTGCCGTTTCTGCAACTTGCAACTGTTGTTCATGATGATGCTGTTGTGCATTTGCCTGTTGCTGAACATAGTCCATATTCCACATATTATAAAATGAATTCATATAAATATCCTCCTAAAATTTAAAAATACAAATTGAAGATAAGAAATTCAAGTCGAATTTTCAATCTATTCTTTTATTCTCTTCATAATCTTTGCAACCGCATTGTAATTATGATATCGTTCGTAAGTGCTCAATTTGTTTTCCTCAGTCTTTTTGATAAGAGCTTCGTACCAGTACGCAATCAACGCCCTACGCACACCGTCCAATGAAAACAGTTCCAATGCATCTGAAAAACTTCCCTCAAAATGAACGCTTACAGAATGTGGAAGTGCAGTTGCATAGTTTTCCGTGCAGATTGAGCCATTATGTTTATCAAGCCATTTTTTCACGTTCGGGAAATCAAGAATCAGAGAATCAAGCATCAGCATATTTAATTTTTTTCTATCTTTCTTTCTGAGCGTACTGAATGCGACTTCGTGACTTCCGATGTTCATCGTAAAATATCTTCCGCCATTCGTAGATGGAAAAAGCACGAAAGTCCAAATGCCCTGCTGTTCAATCCAATGAACAAGTCCTGTAAACTTGAAGAGTTGAACGATATAAGACAAAAAGGCTTCATCCTGAAACATTCGGTCTATTTTCGGTTTGTAAACAATTTCTTCAGAATTAACTTCATTCAAAGCTTTTGAAGCATCTGCCACAGAAAGATGAAACAATTCTTTTTGATTTTTTATTTCTGTGTTGAGAGAACTTCTAAAACGATAGTGCAGATTATGTTCAACACTTCGCCAGTTTTTTACTTCCAGACATTCAGCCAATTCCCATTTACCGAGAGATTTATATGGCTCAGTTGCATTTATTTCTTTTATGCGTTTCAATGGTGGATAATCTGTACCACCTATTTTTATGCAGTCGCAGTTTTGAGATTGAAGAATGTAGACATATCCTTGATTTTCCATTGTTCATCCCCTCAGTTATATTATAGGAATTGTTTCTCAAAATTTATTGATTATCAAATCAGAATTCCTCTTGGCAACCTTCATATCTTGTAATGCTAGTTTCTCATTCGCCCACCACATTCCTGTCCGAGCATCCAGTCGCAAAAGTGGCATTACCTTTTCTGCAGGTTTTGCAGTGTGAATCAGTTCCACTGTACCAAACCGGCCACAGCTGATTTTTCCACTCCTTCCAGTGGTCATTACGGTAATCCATCCCAAGAGTTGTTGAGAAACTGCACCAGATTCAGAAAGAACTGATTCAAGACTAACATAGTTCAGATAGTCTGCCCTAAGCTTTGCTGCAACTTTGAAAAGTACGATAGAGGAATCATAGCCAGATTTTGGATAAAGATAGATTCCCTTGCAGATACGTTCTAAGATTTCGTTTTTTGTTGCACGAGAAAGAAGCATACGAAGATTTTCTTCTGTAAAGTCAGGAAAAAGAGGGTAAAAATCCTGTACATTAAAGAGGAAATGTGTTTTATCAGCGTTATTCTCTAAAACATTCTTTAGTAAACTTATTGGTTGCATGTTATACACATCATAACAGTATCTGTTATGTTTTGTAAAGATGTTTTGCATAATTCTTGCTGTCCAGAGGGCATCCTCATAACTCGTTTTATTAAATTAGCGCTTTTTTTGTCAACAATAAAGAAAGCAAAAACTTCCGTAGCTTTTGTATCCGCATTTTTTGTAGAGCGACAGGGCTGCGGAATTTTCTTTTCTTACAAAAAGGATGGGGGTTTTTTCTTGGCTGCAAATTTGG
>JAFNQK010000333.1 GCA_017386165.1 Treponema sp. | reverse complement strand
GGTAACCTTGAAAGGCAAGCCAATATTCGGCATGAATGTCATATGTCTGCTCCCAGCTAAAGCATGAGTTATCCTGCTGAGTAATAATGTTTACTCTGTCGCAGGGCATTCCGTTTAAAAAGATGTCATCAAAAAACTTGTAAGCATCCTGGACAGAAACTTTTCCTACAGTATGGATCTTACCAAATTCAAAGGCGATTTTTTCAAGCTCTATCATTGGAACTGTAACCGTTAATTTTGTAATTAGCTTTGCGTAGCGACCTTCTGCGTCGTGTATGCATTCCTGAAGCCAGGCGTGGATGTTCATCGTGTCGATTATATCTTCCAATGGACGTAAATCTTTTTTTACAAGAAGGGCAGCCTCTGAGTCTTTTTCATCAAACCAGCCATTCTTAATTGCAGCGTTATAAAAATAAATGGTTAGTTCTTCCTGTATTTTTATTTTTTCGTAAAGCCAGAAATGAATAGGTCCTAAAAATGAACTCATGCGGCTCCTCCAAAAAGTTTTTTATTTACAGTATCAACAACCATCTTAGGATCTAGTCCGTGAACAATTGCAGCATCTTCAAGTCTTTCAACCTGAGAAGAAGGGCAGCCAAGACAGTGCATTCCAACTTCCATCAGAATCTCCACCGCCTGAGGATATTCGTTTACAATTTGCCCCACGAGCATATCACCGGAAATCATCTTTTTGCTTTCTAAATCTGTCATAATCTACTCCTGTGTAAGCGAGCTGGTCAAAGCTCGCAGTGTTTTGATAAGCTTAAGATATCATATTATTAAAGTGTAAGATGTTGCGTACGCAACAAATATGAAATTTCTAAGTATCTTCGTAATTAGGTGTGGAAAAAGATAAGATAATTTCTTAAAATACTGTAAATTATATTAAAAAGGCAGAAATGCTTTTTATAGTTTTATAAAGTTTACAACTTAAATTACAACTTTTTACATCTTGTTTTTATGAAGTTGCAGGCAGATAATTAATATGTTCGATTGCAAACCGGCTGCTTCCTATCGTATTCATACCACCATTCATGGCCGTTATTGCGCTTACGAATTCTTGATAATGTTTGCTATCTATATTCAGAAAGAGTCCACCTGGTTAATTTGCAAAAACTCACAGAAATTGGACCTTATTTAAATCAATCCCTGTTGATTTAAATAATCAACTGCATAATTTTAACATAGAAAGTCTGATTTTTCACCGCTTGGTTTGACGCTTACGAATGAAGGACGGACATTTTGAAAACATCTGTCCTTATTATCATGAATTGTGAAAACGGACTGACCTCTGATCCATTCATCAATAAACTTCATCTCTTTAATCTTATAATTTCCGATGAGGCTAGATTGAAAGCGGCCGTCAAAGACCTCTTTTGGGAAAATGTGACTGTATGTAACCCGCCAGACTTCATCTAAAAGAGTATACCATTCATATCCGTCTTCTTTTCTAACGTATCCGCAAATTAAATTTAAGTTTAGCTAATTATTGCACACATTAAATCCATTCTCCACGAATTTTATAAGGCGTAATTTCAATATTCCATGGAAGAAGTTTTTTCCAGTCCTCTTTTGTCTCACAGAAAAGTGCTTATTCAAAAACATTCCTGAGATAGTCTTTTGAATTCAGGCCGTTAAGTTTGATAGTAGATAATAATTTTTTTCGATAATGAATATAACTAAATGTATTTAGGAGGTCTTCATGGAAAATTATGAAGCAATATTCAAAACTTTTATCGAAAAATACTCTCAAAATGGGTATTCAAATTCACTTTGCAGCTCATACTATAATCTATTAGCTGCAGCAACTTCGTTTTTCAGTCGTAAGGGTGTGTATATAACTGAAGAAAGTATTCAAAAGTTTACAAAAAATTATTCTGTAAGAGTAAAAAAAATCTACTGCAGAATATTAAGAGAATTAGCAATATTCAATGCTACTGGTTTTGTAAAGCATAAACAACTACGGCCATTATTGAAATTGGATACTTATTATTTATTGTATTTGGACAATTACCTGACAAATACGTTTTCTAATAAAAAATATCGCAACTCTATCAGGAATATGATAGTTCCTTTTTTTGAGACCTTACAACATGAACAGATTAAGGTTAGTGATATAAATTACATCGATTGTATGCGTGTTTATAAGGAATTGGACTTACCTTTATCTGTTCTAGGAAGAGATAATTTTGATCAACATGTTCGAGGTTTTCTGCATTACATTTCAGATATTGGTATAAACAAGCGAAAACTTTGGATTGTATTTAATCATTGGAATCCGCCATATTTGTTTTCGGTTGAAAAATTAAGCCGTGAGTCAAAAGAAGAACTTTCTTCTATTAGAAAATTCCATTTTAAAACACGATCGGAATTGTGGGATTCAATAGATTCTTTGAAAATTATCTTTGAGAATTGCGGTTATGCAAAAAAAAATTATGCAGGACTAAAACGGACAATTGAATTACTATATGCCTTTTTTGATATGAATGATATGGACTATTCCATTGAATATTCATGGATTTGGTTTAATGAGATAGAAAAAAAACTTAAAACAGACAGAAACTGGTTCAAAAGAACAGTCAATATTATTGAATTGTTCTTTCAAGATGAAATATCAACATCTTCGACCTTTATTCCTAAGCGTCGTTTATTTATTCCACAAATAGAATATTTATATAGAAGAAAAACGGTAAAAAGGGAATCTATTTTTAATAAATTAACACCATATTATCAATCCTTAATCAAAGATTTCCAAAAATATAAACAACTAGAAGGCAGATGCGAAAAGACCGTAAAAAATTATCAGTATGGCCTTCAAAAGTTTACTTTGTATTTGATTTCTAGAAATATTCTAAACATAAAAGATTTAACAAGAGATGTTTTATCTGACTTTATCTCATCAGATTTCAACGATTTTCCTGGAAAACTAGTGAAAATAAGGATGTTTTTATATTTTCTGTATGAGACTCGATTAATGACTACAGACTTGTCTGTCTGTGTTCCTGTAAAAACTGCTTCAAAAGAGAAAATTGTTACTGTATTAAATAGAAATGAATTATTACAGATTGATAATTATAGGAAGAATTGCAAATCTGCCTCTGAATATAAAAATGCAGCTGGTGTTTTGTTGGGACTTTTTATGGGCTTAAGAGCTTGTGATGTCGCCAATCTGAAATTTAATGATATAGATTGGCAAAATAAAGTTCTCCATTTAGTCCAGACTAAAACAAAAGTTCAATTGGATCTTCCTATTCCTAATCCTGTATATGAAGCCGTAGTTCTGTATATAAAAAACGGAAGACCCAAGGCTAATAGCCCTTACATTTTCTTAGAAGACAATCCTCCTTTTAAGAAAATTGGTTATCAAAGCGGTAAATACATGATTAAAGGAGTTCTAAAAAACAGGATTAATTTTCATATCTTACGAAGAACATTTGCTTCAAATATTCATGAAACATCAAAATCATTGAATACAGTTATCAATTGTCTTGGGCATACGGGAGAAACAAGTGTTGGCAAGTATGTGAACATTTCGAAAAAGATGATGGAAGAATGTACTCTTTCCTTATCAGATTTACATATTTGAGAGGTTACTGATGAAGAATACTATATTTTCAAGTTCACTTGGATATTTGTTCGAAGGGTTTATACGGCAGAAGCAAAATGAAGGTTTTAGTTACGAGGAGCAAATTTCTCGACTAAAAAATTTTGATAAATATTGTTTAAAAAAGAATATTACTGCTGATTCTATAACAAAAGAAAACCTGAGAAACTATTTGACTATAAAAGAAACTGAATCAAAAAATTCGTTTTATGCACGATTCTGTTTAATTCGACAATTTTTGATTTATATGAATGCACGGGGGATTCATGTTTCTATACCTAATATTTCAATTTCAAAATCTAAGCCAGTTCCTTTTTTAATGACTGATGAGCAGGTAGAGGCATTTATTTCTAGTGTTGATAAGAATCCACCAAAGAGAAATTTTAATTATTCTGTGTTTTTCAGACTGCTATGTACAACAGGATTAAGAGTAAACGAGGCTCTTAAGTTACGAATTAATGATTATGACGAAATTAATAAAAGTTTGACTGTCATACATGCAAAAGGAAACAAGGATAGAATTATTTATCTGGCAGATGATATGAATCAGTTGCTAAGAACTTATTTGAACAGCAGGAAGAGAAGGTCACCATTCATATTCTATGGAAATGATATAAATAAACCACATACTTATGGAGTTGTGAGTAAAACTTTTAGAAAAAGATGGATGCAAACTAAATTTTATACGAATACAGGGAAAAATCCAACTGTTCATTCTCTAAGACATTATTTTGTAATTAAAAGAATCAATTTATGGGCTTCCGAGGGAATCTCTATTAATTCAATGATTCTTTATCTATCGAAACATCTGGGGCATGCAAGTCCAAATGAAACTTATTATTACTATCACCTCATTAAGGATTCCTTAAAAATAATGTCTACAAAGGATGTTACAGGAAAAAAAATTATGGAAGGTATTAAATATGAAGAAGAATAGTGAATTATTTTTTTCTAAGACAAAAAATTTTTTAACTGTGTATTTAGTTAAACAATGTAATAAGAGTGTTCATACGGTTAAGTCATATAAAGACACATTAACAATATTCAGAAGATTTATTGGTGAGGTTGAAAATATTTCAATCAAGACATTTAAATTTTCAGATTGCAAGCGTGATGTATTGCTTAAGTTTATTGAATATTTAAGAAATGGCAGAGCCGCAGTAAGCACAATCAACAACAAATTGGCAGGCATACGTGCTTATTTATGGTATTGTTCTGACGAAGATGTAGAATTGCAACCAATAGCAATTATGGCTTCAAGAATTCCTTTATTAAAGGAACCCAAATTGATAAGACCTATAATCTCACCTGAAATTATGACCGATTTTCTTTCGGGTGTTTTTTCTCATACATCAAAAAGTAAAAGAGATCAATTAATGCTTATGCTGCTGTATCAGACTGCTGGAAGAGCAAGTGAGATAACTGCAATTAAAATAAAAGATATTATACTGTCAGAAAGAATTATTCTTTTTCATGGGAAAGGGGATAAGGAAAGAATTGTAACTTATGATGAAGTAGCAGCTTTACACTTAAAGGCATTCCTTAAAACAGACCATAAAAACATGAATCCTGATGATTATTTATTTTTCACAAAAATAAAAGGAGTTAAATATCAAATGTCTTTAGGAAATGTTGAGCGCATTGTAAATAAATATGCAGAGTTACTAAAAGAGCTACATCCAGAATTACCTGAAAGTGTTTATCCACATATGTTTCGAAGAACCAGAGCAACTAATTTATATCAGGATGGAGTTGATTTAGAGCTGATTTCGAGATATATGGGCCATTCCTCTACTGTAACAACAAGAATATACGCACAACCATCTATGGCTATGTTAAAAGAAATTATGGATCGAGCAAATCCGTTTTCAGAATACGATTCTACCAATAAAGATGAATTTGATAACTTAACAGAAAATGATATTATAGAGATGTGTGGTTTAAGACCATAATAATTTTATCCTCATATTTTCATTCTTATTTGTTTATACTATAAGCAGATATTGAAAAATATGAGGATAATAAATTTATTAGGATAACATAGGTTATCCGAATATTAGGATAACTGTCCGAAGTTGATCACATCAAATATCCCGAAGTGCAGCAGAAGTGGCGCTTTGAACTAGTGGAAGAGTAATTAAAAAATTTGCCCTGTATCATTGTGCCGATACAAGGTAATAAAATGCTGCGAAGAAAAAGGCATAAAAACCTGTGCAGAATGTCTTGATTATCCCTGTGCAAATATGAAAGAATGTTTTCACAAGGAGCTGTTTATGAATAAAAAAGAACTGGATATTAACCTGTGGATTATCGCACTGACCTCTTTTGCTGTATATGGT
>JAFNQK010000332.1 GCA_017386165.1 Treponema sp. | reverse complement strand
CTTCAATTTTTAGCCTTGTTTCATCAAGCTGCGCCTGATGTATGGCAACAACGTTACCTGCAAGATCGCTAATTACTTTTGACTTAGCGATTGCCGTTTTTGCAGCTTCTTTATCTTCATAAAGAGAATCATCGTTTAACTTCTCAATCTGATCAAGAAGTGTGTTTGAAAGTTCTTCCAGTTTTTTATCCATTTTCTACTCCTATTATTTAAAGCAGGGCTTTGAGCCCTGCCATTTGTTTAGATGTATTTTCTGTCCTGTGATTTTACTTTTTCTTTGTAGCCGTAAGTAAAATCTTCAAGAATGGCTTCAGGAATCTCTGTTACTGGTTCCCCTGTTTCTTCAACTTCTGCTTTTAAATCTTTGTATTCAACGTCAAGGCATTCATAATCCCAGAAGTCCCCATGGAACATTGAGCCAGGTTCATGAGTTTCCTTAATAAAAAGAGTTGCCTTGCCTGTTACAAGCAAGCCTTTTGTTGCCCAGTTTAATTCAATTTCTTTTTTATAAACTTCAATTTCGTATTCCATTTTTTTCTCCTTCCTATAAGGGCGGGGCTTTAAGCCCCGTCCCTTTTTTATTTTTCTGCAAGTTCTCTTACACTGAATGAATGTACTGTAGAAGTCTTGCAGTATTCTTTGTAAAGTTCAGGCTTCTCTGCTTTGAACTTTGTTGTGTCGAAACGTGTCGTTTCTTTATCAAGACAAGATATTGAATAACCGTTACAGTGGAAAGTTCCCTGTCCGATTTCTCTTTCGATTGAAGCTTCAAGTTCCTTAATCTTGGCATTCATTTCTTCAATCTGAGCCTTGAGGCTCTGTCGTTCATCAAGTGCCTTAATTACGCTTACATTTGTGATTTCTTTTGTTGCTGTCATGTTATCTCCTTGGGGCTCTCTTGCCCCCTGACATTTACTAATATACTACCATTAAAAAAAAATGTCAATAGAGAAAATAAAAAAATATTATTTTTTTTCGCCATATTCCAGCCAGTCGGCAAGCTGTTCATCGGTTTCAAAATCCATAGCAGATATTTCTTCCTTTCGTAACTCCTCCAGTCGTTCTTTAATTTCTGACTTGTCGATTATTTTCTTTGCATAATTAAAAAAAATTGCTGCCATATACTCCAGGTTTATTCCTTCTTTGAAGAATACATATAATCGGAATATCTCGGAATCAGGAAGTTCTCGCAAGTTTACATTCATTCCATTTTCTTTAATTTTTTTATGCAGATATTTTTTTACTTCTTCATTCAATTATTGTTCCCTCGAATACTTTTTTGCACAAGTGTACTTCCAGTGGGACTGGAGCATGATGTTTTTCTATCACTTTCATTTCGTACCAGTTATAATGTGTTTTATCTTCTGTATATAATTCAAGATTCCCGTTGCCGTCTTTTCGGAATGCAAAATCTTGATCCAGTGATTCTGAATGCCCGTAAGTCCAGCCCGGAACTTGTTTCTTTTTTTCGCTCATACTGGCCACCATTCAAAAATGAAACATCTGTAATCCGTAACTAATGGGTGTGCTTTTTTAAGTTCTTCAAGTTCTTCTTCATCTAGCATTGTTTCTGTTCCTCAAGCCATTTCTTATAATGTATCGGTTTTAAGCCGTTTTTGATTCGGTATTTATCAAGTCTTTTTGCTTTCAGTTCTTCCCGATGTTCCTGATAATATTTTTTATTTCTTTCTTGTATTTCTGAAAGTCTTGCTGCCTGATATGCTTTTATTTTCGCAAGTGCTTCTTCCCGATGTTCTCTGTAGTATCGTTTGGAGCGTTCTACTTCATCAGTTTTATGATCCTGGTAGTATTTATGAACCCTATCAAGAATCTTGTTTTTGTTCTTTAGATACCATTCATGCCTATATGCTTTGCGGTCTGTTTTCATATATATACACCTTGATTAACCCGTTTTCTATTACTATATCATCTATGCCGTCGATATATTCAGAATCAAGATAACTACCGTAACTTAATTGATAGCGATTAGTTAACTTCGTTAGTCTATACCATTCCGGCTTGAATATTTTTACAAGTTCTGCCTCGTGCAGGTTCCTGCCTTTATATATCGCTATATCCATTTAAGCGTTACTCTCCTTTTTTGGAATAATGAATACTTAGCGTTATCGGTGTTGAGATAAAGTTTAGCGCAAGTGTAAGAAGGCATAATTCACCAAAGTTATATACTGGTACATTCATAATTTTAATTAGAATTACATTCCAGCCGAGCGCAACACAACCAACTGATACAAAATAATAAAACGCTAATTTAAATAATATTTCTAATAATTTCATTTTAAAGTTCCTTCTGTTGTCATTTTTTTAAATACTCTTCCTTTACTTTAATCGCTTCTTCCAGTGTGTCATACATTCCCAGTGCAACCCCTCGGACTCGAACACGGTATTTATTGAAAATAAAATCAATGTATCGTGGAAGCATTTTATTTGTTTTTAATTCTGATACATCTTTGATTACTCTGCCGCCTTCGGCAAGCTGAATTGTCGCAAGATTGCCGTTCACCTCTACAATCTTCCCATAGTGCCATTCCTGGAACTTTACTTCTTCACCTATACTTCTTTTCATTTTTTTTATGCTCCTTTTAATTGCGGGGCTTTGTCGCCCCGATAAAATTATTTTACAATCATCGCCTTATCAATATTGCTTTCAATTTCTGCAAGTACATCTATGGCACGATTCCAGAACTTCTGATTTTCTTCTGCATTCGGTGCGCTCTCAAGCCATGCAAGCATATTTACTGCACTGTCTTTCTTGTCGTTTGGTACAAGATTAAATTCAAGATATTTCCCAATCTTGCGGATAACTGTATCACGATCAAGAATAGTTACGGCTTCTGCCGGAGTTTCAATCAGTGTTTCGCCTGGTGTCACATCTTCGGGAATTTCTGTATATCCAGTGTAACCGTAAAGCTCATCACTTGCATTGTCGGCCATTACAGCACCCTTACTAAGCCCCGCAAGGCGTGCAGCGTGTTCTGACTTGATTGCAAAATTACTTCTTAGGATTTTACCGATATAAAAACAACCGCTTTTAAGCTGTTCGATATTGTAGCCTGTCTGAAGCCCGCAGAGTGTACGAATAACAAGATTCCTTGCTTTAATGCTTGCCTTTGCTTCTGCAAACTTCATTTCACTTGCAAGGTGTGCAAGCCGTTTAGCCTGGCTGTCATATTTACAAGCCTGCTGCTTATTATAAGCGGTATAAAGTTTTGTTCCATTACTTGACACTGTAACATTCTTGTAGTTGTCTGTTGCAGACTCTTCTTTTGTCCACAATTCATTACAGCGTTCAAAAACATTGTAAATAATAATTGCAGGGTCAGAAATACGCTCTGTTCCGTCCTCTTGGAGAACTGAACCTTGTTTTACAACTTCATAACCAACCGGATAATTTACAAGCTGCGGTGGCGCAGAATAATTCAATGTGATACGATTCCAGTCTACAAGCTGAATAATCTGCTTCTGTGTTCCGTTATCAAGCCCTGAAACACCTCTTGCGTCTGCAATACGGCTCAATAAATTAACTGTCGGCATATACATAACATTCGGGTATGTTGCAACTACGCTCCAATCTTCGTTAGAGTTCTTGCCGTCAGGAATACTGAATGGAATAGATACAATCGTTGCAGAATAAATCTCCGGCAATGATTCCAATGCTTCAAGACTTACCAATACACTAGGGTCGCCCGGCTTAGCGCTCTTAATGCGCTTCAATACATCTTTGTTACAATTAATCATAAGTTTACGCTCCTATATGTTATATAGTATTACCATATTAGAATTATGTCAATATACATTTTGATATTTTTGTTATGTTCGCTTCTATCTCTCTCCATGTATTTTTCCATCTCTTTAATTCTTTTTCATCTGCAACAAGTCCCGCCCATTTGTTCCGGGGCTTATCTTCTACCACCCTGTTTTCTTTAATATTTTCCGCCATATAAACCATGCTCCTTGACTATTTAATCCTAACTCTCGACCAATTGCTATTGCCTGCTTCTGATTGTGCGCTCTCCGTGCTATTTCTCTAATAAAAAACTGCTGGTCTTGATGTGTATGTTCTTTCATACTCTTAATGTTTACCAGTTCTCCGTCTTTTTCTTCTATCTGTCTTGCTGTTGCGTGTGCAGTTACAAACTGATAATTACAGTAAGGACAATTTGACGCAATCCGCGGAACCGGTCGCTGACAGTTAGGACATCTTTTAAGTGTTGATTTTTCCTGTATCTTCTTTTTGTTTTTCGGCTTTAAGCTCCATTCCCGCTCATCATCTGGAAGTCCGTGTCGGGTGTAATTACTTGAAAAATCCAATATAATCGCTTTTTTCTTTCCGCCTGCTTCTATTGCTGCAAGCCTTCCTTCACTGGTCGACAAGTCATAACCTGGTGCGTATTTAGTGCGGAGTACACGGCCAACGTGCTGTAAATAAATAGTAAGGCTCTGAGTAGGGCGACAATCAAGTGATACTGTAAGCCCTTTAACATCTGTTCCTTCGCCAATGCTCATACAACTTGATAATAGCGATATATCACCATTACGACATTTTTCAAGTTCTTTCATCAAGTCGCCTTTCATTTTTGAATGTAATGCGTGCATATCATATCCCGCATTAATAAAACGCTCTGCAATATTTTCTGAATCTTCGATACTTGTTGCAAACGCAATAGCAGGAAGTCCGTCTGCATATTTCTTGTAGTTTTCTACAATCTGCCCTACTCGACCACTTTGTTTTTTTAATAAGTCATTTAATTCTTTCTTATTGAAGTCGCCCATTACTCTATGAATACCGCTTGTATCAAGTTCACTAGGAACATAGTATTCATAATCGCTTAAATATCCATTATCAATAAACCATCGGACTTGATGTAAAGTTATTATATTTTCGTACATATCTAGCGGTTTTCCGTCAAGCCGTTCAGGTGTTGCAGTAAGCCCTAAAATCTTAGCATGAGGCCAGTATTTAAAAACATCAGAAAACATTGCACTTGCGCTATGGTGGGCTTCTTCTGCGATGATATAACTAGGTTCAGGCAATAAGTGACCTTTGGAAAGGTCGTTGCCAAAAAGGGCAATGGTCTTCTTGGCCATCTGACGCGCTTCTTCCTGGAAACCGTAGTCTGCCAGACCACGGAATACCATATAATTGCTGATGCCCCAGATTGGACCTT
>JAFNQK010000331.1 GCA_017386165.1 Treponema sp. | reverse complement strand
GATTTTAAAACGGAATATGCCGACCTCGTTGTTTCCAGAATGTCCAGAAAAGGCGAGGCTGAAGACTACTATTTAAAAATGATGGCCGCCTGGTATTTTGCCACTGCTCTTGCTAAAAACTGGAATCAGGTTCTTCCTTTTATCGAACAACATAAGCTGGATCCATGGACTCACAATAAAGCAATCCAGAAAGCACTTGAAAGCTTCAGGGTTTCAGATGAGCACAAAGAATATTTAAGAAAACTAAAGGTGTAATGCTATATCAGCCTAAAGCAGACTGCTTAGGAGTATTTTTTTTCAAATTCCGGAACGGATATAGGTTTTGAAAAATAGTATCCTTGAAATAAGGAACAGCCTAACTGGTTAAGAGAATCAACCTGTGCCTTTGTTTCTACGCCTTCTGTAATCACGTCAATTCCAAGATTTTTTGTAAGCGTAATTATTGATTCCAGAATGACTATGCTTTTGATTTCGTCTTTTGTTTTCTTTAAAAAGTCCATGTCAATTTTGAGCATATCCACTTCAATATCTTTTAAAAGACTAAGGGAAGAATAACCTTTTCCAAAATCATCGATTTCGACGTAAAAACCAGCTTTCCGAAATTTGTGGATTGTTTCAAGAGTCTTTTCTGCATCGCTCATAAAAGCAGATTCTGTAATTTCAAGCCTTAGTTTTTGAGGCGGAATGTCATACTTTTTGAAATTAGGCCGATTCGTTCCAAGGGGCCGATAAATTTATCCGGCGAAATGATTTTATTTTCTTTTGTAACCCATCTTGCAAGAACTTCTGCGCCTTTTAGTTTTCCATCAAAAGAAATTTGTGGCTGCAAAAAGATTTTGAACTCTTGATTTTCAAGTGCTGAATCGAAGTTCGTAATTACATCCCGTTCATTTTTTTCAAAATTTTTGAACATTTCATCATAATACGCAAAGACTTTTATGCTGTTTCCCTTTATTGTTTTGAGTATGCGTTTTGAACAGCCGGCTATTACATTGACGTTGGATTCCCCGTTTTCAATTTTGTAAATTCCAAAATGAATATTTACTTGTATTCCATTGCGCCTATACAGTTTTTTCAATGTTGCTGAAATTTCAAATAGTTTTTCTTCTCTAAAAAAAAAATTCTCTACAAGTACTGCAAATCTGTCCGAGTTAATCCTTGCACTTATGTTATTTCCTTGTCCGATTTTTTTTAGGAGTGTTGCTGTGTTTTTTAATATTTCGTCGCCTTTTTTATAGCCGAACATGTCATTTATGAATTTAAAATCGTCAATATTTGAGTAAATCAAATAATAAATTCTGGAACTGTCTTCTACGATTTGTTTTTTGACTTTTTTGTAGAATGTTTTTTTATTGTAAAGACCGGTAAGGCTATCATATTTGAATGCGAATACACGGTGCGGGTAAATAAACTTTTTCATATTCGGCCTCTGTTTGATTTTTTGTATTTATCACTGAGGCTATATTAAAACAGTCTCTTTTTCTAATATAAACTTTTTATAAATAATTATAGGGTCTCTTTATAAGAACTCCGTGATTTAAATAAAAATAGGCGCGGAAATGTTATAATTCCGCACCTTTGCGATATTCACAATGGTTT
>JAFNQK010000330.1 GCA_017386165.1 Treponema sp. | reverse complement strand
GGAGTAATATATCAAAAGTTATATTGAGTCAAGGCTCGTTTTGATTAAAGCCTTGACTTATTTTTTATTCCCAACCAAAGGTTGCAGGCGGTTTGTTTGTGGCGTCAAAGTAGACGGCATCAACAAAGTCCAGGGCTGCAATCTGTTTAAGGATGTTGTTCATTACTTCCTGGTCAATCCATGCAAAGCGGGCTGTCATTACATCTTCGGAGCAGACTGGGCGCAAAACAAAGCTTGCGTGGTCTGGGCTGCTTGCATATGGCAGGTCGATTGTAAGATGCTGGAAAATCTGGTTGTACCAGCCGGATTTGTGCAATTCTGTAAGAACGATGTTATCAACTTCTCGGAGCTGGTCAAGGCGGCGTTTATCGCAGTAACCTTCCTGGAGCTTTAGATCTTCATCTTTTACAGATGGATTCTGATATAATTTGATTACAGTACGGTTAAGGTATTTAGCACTGTTTGTGATAGAAGAAGAAGCTGCTTCCACTTTTTCACGAATTTTTGGCATGTGATAAAAACCGTTTCCATCATCAGCAAAAGCAAGACATGCAGGGAATCTGTAAGTTCTAAAGTCACCCTGAACACCCACTGAGCGAACTGGAAGAACGCTTCTCTTAAGAGATTTTGTGCATTCCGGGCAGAACTGGTCGATTACAACTTCATCAAGCTCTTTTTGTGCGGCAATGAGTTCCTCCTGGTCTTTGTCAGTCCAGCTTTTTCCATCGTTACAGAGAACATTGATAGAAAGACCAGGTCCCGGGAATGGATGTCGCATTACAAGTTCGTCACTCAATCCGAGTTTTTTACCGATTGCACGAACTTCATCCTTGTAAAGGTCTTTGATTGGTTCAATGATGAGCCCTTTTGCTATGAGTTCCTGAATGCCTGCTACGCGGTTATGGTGAGTCTTGATTGTTTTAGAGTTTTTTGTTCCGCCGGATTCGATGATATCCGGATACAAAGTTCCCTGTGCCAAAAGCCAGCTGTCATCCAGCTTCTGCTTTGCGGTAACTTCGTTTCTTACGGTGATAAAGTTTTCGCCTACAGCCATTCGTTTTTTCTGAGGATCTGTAAGACCGCTGATTGCCTTTAAGAAAGAGGAAGATGCGTCTTCTACGATAAAATTGTTGAAACCAAACTTTCTGTATGCGTCTGCAACGTTCTGGCTTTCGTTTTTGCGCATAAAGCCGTTATCAATGTGGAGACCAAGTACGCGATCCTGACCGAGGGCTTTGTTCAAAAGTGCGAATGTGATTGTTGAGTCTACGCCACCGCTCAAGAAGAGAAGAACATTTCGTCCGTCAGCATCTTTTTTGATTCCATCGAGAATAACCTGTAAAACTGTATCCTGATCCCAATTCTTTTCCATGTTACAGTATTTTGCAAAGTTTTCAAAAATCTGGTTTCCGCATGGAGTATCTTTTACTTCGCAGTGACACTGAAGGGAGAAGCGTTTTTTGCTGAGATTCTGCAAAGCGGCATAAGGGCAGTCTTTTGTAGAGCCTACTACTTCAAATCCTGGAGCGAGAGATAAAACTCCGTCCTGATGGCTCATCCATACCTGTTGTTTTGGTTCGATACCTTCGAAAAGTGGTGATTTTACAGAAGGATTTAAGTTCAATTCTGCAAAACCAAATTCACCAACCTCGGCTTTTCCTACGTTTCCACCGTAGCACTTTGAAATAAGCTGGTGTCCGTAGCAGAGTCCTAAAATCGGAAGGTCAAGTTCCAGAATCTTTTCGTTAAAATCCGGGATGTTTTCTTCGTAAACGGAGCTTGGTCCGCCACTAAAAATGATACCTTTACAGTTTTCAAAAACATCAAGGTCTGTAGAAGGAAGTGCAATTTCTGAATAATAGCCGAGCATACGGAATCTTTTAGCAATAAGATGCGCGTACTGACTACCAAAATCCAATACAACAATTTTCGAACGTTTCATTCGACAAGTATAATATTTATAAGAGTGAATGTCGAGTAACTTATTCTACATCAAAAAATTGGCTACCAGCGAAAACCTGACTCAAAGCAAACGGCTTCCGCGCTTCGCTTGTGCAGATGTTTGTTTGAGTCAGAACTTCGCTTCCCGCCAATTTTTTTGTGCCCCTTGGTAATTCGATATTCACCCTTAGCGGCTCCCTCGCGTCAATTTTTATGCCTCTTCATAATATTCGACCTTCGCCTTATATATTCTTAATCAGCTTCTCAGTGTAGTAAGATATTGAGCTCATGGCTTTGGCGGCGGCTTTTGGGTTCTTTTCGATGAGTTCGGCAAAATCTTGG
>JAFNQK010000032.1 GCA_017386165.1 Treponema sp. | reverse complement strand
CAGAGCAATACGCCACCTTGTGGCACGGTATGGTGTTCTCATAAGGTATTGCAGTCGGATTTAATACCCCTTGTTTCGCCCCTATTAGCAACGCAGTTTCAAGATGAGGGGCGGGGTATTAAACCCTCCGCTCGAATAAATTACACTTGCCAATTATACATCTTTAGGAGTATAATAGCATTGTGGAAAAGACAATCTATCACGGCTCAAACTCAATTATCGAAAAACCTGTCTTTGGATTCGGAAAAGTCCGTAATGATTACGGTCTGGGTTTTTATTGCACGGAAGAATTAAGCATGGCAAAAGAATGGGGAGTTTCGAAAGATACTGACGGTTATGCGAACATCTATAAAATCGAAACAGATGGTCTTTCTATATTTGATTTGAATTCTGATGAATATACAATCCTTCATTGGCTTGCAGTTCTTCTTGAAAACAGAATCTTCGATATTGGTTCCGCACTTGCCCAGGAAGCAAAGGATTATCTTCTCAAAAATTTTTCCGTTCCGTATAAAAAGTTCGACATTGTTACCGGTTTCAGAGCAGATGACAGTTATTTTTCTTTCGCACAGGATTTTATCAACGGTACGATTTCTGTTCGTCAGTTGGGAAATGCGATGAAACTTGGAAAACTTGGCAATCAGTTTGTTTTGAAAAGCAAGAAGGCTTTTAAAGCGATTCATTTTGAAGGCTACAAAATTGCAAAATCTTCTGAATGGTTTGCAAAGAGAGAATCACGCGATAAAAGCGCACGCCGTCAATATTTTGACGTAGAAAAAAACAAAAGACAACGCGGTGATTTGTACATTATCCAGATTCTGGATGAGGAGATTAAAGCCGATGATCCACGCTTACGATAAGAATTATCTTTCAAAAGCACAAAGCTCGCTTGCATCAATGATTGACTTTGCAGTTTATGATTTGAAAATCCCTCTTGAAAAGTTTTATCAAAGTTTTTTAGCGTCCCCTGTATCTGAACGTTTTGAATCGGGCGAATCATCAATAATCGCTGGTCTTTCAGGTGTAGAACTAGCTCTGGAAGTAATAGGGGATGAAAATCTTGCAAAAAAATATCGTCCTGCAGCAAATCGAAGTCCGGAATATTGGACAGGTTGGGCGTTGGCATATTTTCAATGGCAGACTAATCTGACTTTTAAGCAGATAAACTCATTGATTCCCATTACAGAAATACTGGCTATGTATAATCCTTACCATGAAATGGATATTTCACAATTCTGTGACAAAATGACAGAGCTTTATAAATCCCGAAAAACCGAAACAAATCTCAAAAAATACCGCCTTGCAGCAGGCCTTTCACAAAGCGAATTGGCTGAAGTTTCCGGAGTACCGGTGCGCACAATTCAGCAATACGAACAGAGGGTAAAGAACATCAATGCGGCAAAAGCAGAAAGCGTTATTGCCCTTTCAAAAGCCCTTGAATGTCCGATAGAAATGCTGATGGAAGTGTAATTTTATGGCTATCCCCGTTTCCGGGCAATCTGGGCGGCGGTTTCTCCCTTTTTGTTTTTGGCGTTGACATCGGCACCGGCTCTTAGCAGAATGTCAATGCACTGTTTTGAACCGCGCTTTGAAGCATACATCAGGGCAGTCCAGTCGCTTATGTCCTTGTCGTTTATATTGGCTCCATTTTGTATCAAAAGGGACAGCATGTCGGGAAGATTTTTGAATGCGGCCCTCATCAAAACGGTTTCATCCCTTGCATTTTTTAAATTCACATCGGCACCGGCTTTTAAAAGCAGCTGAACGCCTTTTTGCAAATCCTGGGATACTGCATACATCAAGGCCGT
>JAFNQK010000329.1 GCA_017386165.1 Treponema sp. | reverse complement strand
GTTCGTTAGAAACGCTGATTTTAGCCTGTGGGAATCCTGCCTTATCAAGTTCCTTTCGAACTTCGCGGGTAAGGTAAGAAATGTCACCAGAGTCAAGGCGTACACCAAAGTTGTAGCCTTTTTCAACAAGTTCAGCACCTACTGTGATGGCGTTTTTAATACCGCTTTTGAGGGTATCGTATGTATCAATAAGGAAGACTGCGTTCTGTGGATAGATTTTTGCATATGCACGGAAGGCTTCAAGTTCGCTTGAGTGGCTCATAATCCATGAGTGAGCCATTGTTCCCATGGCAGGGATTCCGTAAAGTTTTGCAGCAAGTGTGTTAGAAGTACCGGCTGCACCTCCGATAAAGGCCGCCCGAGTAGCACCCATGGCACCGTCCGGTCCCTGTGCACGGCGAAGGCCGAATTCCATGATTGGAGAACCTTTAGAAGCAAGGTAAACTCTAGCAGTTTTTGTTGCAATAAGGCTCTGAAAGTTTACGATATTTAAAACAAGGCCTTCAAGAATCTGTGCTTCAATAAGGTTTGCGTGGATTCTAACAAGCGGTTCCTGTGGGAAGATTACGGAACCTTCGTCCATTGTGTAAAGGTCACCTGTAAAGTGCCAGTCCTTAAGATATTCAAGGAAGCCTTCTTCAAAGATTTTCTGGCTTCGAAGATATTCGATGTCGTCTTCTTCAAAACGGAAATTTGTGATTGCGTCCAAAAGTGGTTCGTTTCCGGCGAGAATAGAAAAACCGCCGTTGAATGGGTTGCGTCTAAAGAACATGTCGAAAACAACTTTCTGATTCATGTTTTCTTTCCAGTAACCCTGGGCCATGGTTAACTCGTAAAAATCCGTAAACAATGCATTACTTGAAAAATAATTTTTCATAAAAACCTCGTGTATCGTATTTCTAAAAGGATTTCTTCGAGCCTGCCCCAAGCATCTTGTACGCAGTCTGCATGTCCTGATTTATTCTATTTTATAAAAAATACGAGTCTTTGTCATTACTTGAGGAAAATGAGGTGGATTTAGTCGTGCTTGTAAGGGCGCTTTGAGTGCTTAAAAGTAAAGTCTGCGACCTTGTAGCGGCTCACAAAGTGACTGCCAAGGTGCTGGAATTTCCATTTTAAGCGGAGAATTGCAACGTGCTTTCCCTTAAAGGCGCGACGAAGGCAGTGCTGGACGGTTTTTACGCTGGAAAATCCATGGAGAACTTCTTTGCGGGCTCCGTTACTGGCAATATTTGCAAACTCGGTGCTGACGCTTCCGGGGCAGAGGGCGCAGACATGGATTCCCTGAGGCTTTAGTTCGGCTGCAAGGGCGATTGTAAAAGAAAGAACATAGGCCTTGGTAGCTCCGTAAACGGCAAAGTTTCCAAGAGGAGAGTAGGCTGCCATGCTGGCAGTATTAATGATATAAGAATTTTCTGTCATAAATGGAATTGAATAACCGCAGATACCTGTGAGGGCGGTACAGTTGAGGTCAATCATTTCCATTTCCCGTTCTACCGGGGTTTCTGCAAAAGGTCCGTAGGTTCCAAAGCCTGCGTTATTGATGAGAACTGTGATTTCTAGCTTGTCTGAGGATTCCCGGGCTTTCTGGAGAAGTAGTTCATTGTATTTTTGAGCGCCTTCTTTTCCGCTTATGTCTAGAGGAATGCATACAGCCTCCGGGGCACCTTCTATTTGTTTGATTTGTTCACTGAGTTCAAATAATTTATCTTGTCGGCGGGCAATGAGCCAGATCTGATCGATGCAGAGGTACTGGTAATTTTTACAGAGTTCGAGGGCAAAATCCTTGCCCATTCCGGAGCTTGCACCGGTAATAATTGCAATTTTCTTCATGTTTTTAGTGTATTCCAGAATAAAGACTTTGTCGACATCAAGAAAAATTAAAAAAAATTAACATTTTTTTATAAAATATATTGAGCATAAAACAAAAAGTTATTAGTATGTCAATCACTTATAAAATTGTTATTTAAACAATTTGTTATAGGATAATATGAGAGTTTATTAAAAAGAGAGAGAGTTTAGTCTATGTTCGCAGTTTACACTTCACGTTTTTCAACTATTAGTTCAGCAAATATTGTCTCTTTATTTAAATTCGTAATAATGAGCGCACTTTTATTTATCGCTAATATGCGGTAAGTAAAAGTGCGCTTTTATTTAACTCATCTTGAGATGGGCATAAATTAAAATTTTCCCAAAAGGGGTAGGAGTTTTTTTGTTATGAAAAAAACTTTGGCAAAAGTTGCAGGACTTGCTTTTCTTGCAACCGGATTATTGCTTGCATCTTGTACAACAGATGCTTCTAACATCAGTTCGTCAATAGACACTGTGCTTAGTCTTACTACACCAGTTGTAAAGGCTACTGCATATCCTGGAATGAACTATGTTTCTTGGAAACCAGTAGCAGGTGCTGATGGTTTTGTTGTTTACATTTATGAAGATGATCATCATGTACGTTCAATTACTCTTGGTTATGAAGTTTTGAATTACACAGATGTTGAACTTAAAAATGGTGCAAAATACACATACTATGTAGAAGCAACAAGTAAGTCTTCTACAAGCCGCTCTGTAGTTACAGAAAACTCAATGAGTGAACCAGTTTCTGTAACAGGTATTGTTCCTTCTTACAATGTTAAGTCTCTTGACCTTGTAAATCATGAAAAGGGAATTGATCAGGCCGGAGAAAAAGAATATGTTCTTGCAGCTAAAAATATTCATGTTGCACGCGACTTTAAGGACAAGTTCTCTATTTCTTTCCCTGTAAAAGCATATTTGAACTACGATGTTTATTACACAATCGGTAATGAATATGATACTTACACAAGCAAGAGAGAATTAACTACTCTTAATTATCTTGATAACGCAACAAACGATAAGATTATGCCAATTGCAGAAGGTGTAATCAGCGTTGGTGGTGTATATCACATTACAGTTGTTGCAAATGCAGAAAACAATCACTTTGGTTCAAGCGATCCTGTAGTTGCAGATGAAACAATCGAAGTAGAAACATTGAACGGCGATGTAGAAGATATTACTTCTGCTGCATACGTTAATGCAAATAAAGTACGTGTTGTATTCCCTAAGTTTGTTCTTGATAACGGAAAAACAGCTCCTGCAAGTTACTACAAAGTTTACCGCTCTGTAAAAGATAAGCCATACACATATACTCCTGTAAGTGGTGCAGTAAAAGCAGTTTCCTTGGTAAATACAGCTTCATTCTATGTAGAAGATACAGTTGAAGATAACACAGTTGATTATGTTTACACTTTGGTTGTAACAGACGGAACTCGTTATGCAGGTAATGTATCTACAGCAGATGTTGCTTACTTTGTATATGCTGATCAGGATGAAACTACAGTTTCTGGTGCTGCTTCTACAGAAGACACTGATGCAATTGCAAACGACATCACATGGACAATTACACTTCCTGCTAAAGACGTTAAGATTGAACATGTATACATCTACGAAAAGAAAACTACAGATGTTTACGATGTTGCTTCTTACGACTTTGACAGATCAGAAGCTAAAGATCTTAAGTCTAAGGTTACTCCTGCTCTTAATACTGATGGTACAACATTCAATGTATTCACAACTAACCACGCAGTTGGTAACACCGTATACATGCTCGTTGTTACAAGTCAGGACAACAAAGCTCAGGGTGAATGGATTAATGAAGATGGTGTTGATGTTAAGTACAATACTCTTGCTGCTCCTGCTCTTTCTGCTGTTGCATACGATAACAGACTTGATGATTCAAATGTTTCTGCAATAACAACAGTATTGAACGATGTAATTATCGAAGTAGCTGATGATATCGATGCTAAGAGTGATAGTATTGATAACTACTCATACAAAGTATTTGTTTCTAAGTCTACTCTTCAAGATGATATCGATGCTGGCGATACAATTACATTCAGTGCAACAAATGACTGGCTTGCTGGTGAAGCAATCGAACTTAAGAATAACTCTGAACATGATGTTGATGCTACAACTCTTAACTATGTTGCAACTAAGAAGTACGAAGACATTACAGACGGTCTTTATGCTTACAAAGTTGTTAAGACAAGAAAGGCTACTGGCGAAGAAATCT
>JAFNQK010000328.1 GCA_017386165.1 Treponema sp. | reverse complement strand
CCGAATTTTTCTGCATAAGTAATTCCGTGGTAACTTGCATCTGGAGTTGTTAGTCCAGGGAAGTTATCCTTGTGAGCCATCCAGTCAAATTTACCGCTGTCTACGATACATCCACCAACACAGGAACCATGACCGTCCATGTATTTTGTTGTAGCGTGAGTTACGATATCAGCACCCCATTCGATAGGACGACAGTTGATTGGTGTAGGGAAAGTATTATCAACAATAAGAGGAACACCGTGCTTGTGAGCAACTTTTGCAAACTTTTCAATATCAAGAACAGTAAGGGCTGGGTTTGCAATTGTTTCGCCGAATACTGCACGGGTATTTCTCTGGAATGCCTTATCAAGTTCTTCTTCACTTGCATCAGGATCAACGAAAGTTACATCGATTCCCATCTTACGCATTGTTACAGAAATAAGGTTAAAAGTTCCGCCGTAAATACAAGAAGAAGCAACGATGTGACTTCCTGCTTCACAAATATTAAAAAGTGCAAAGAAGTTTGCAGCCTGTCCTGAAGAAGTAAGCATGGCAGCAGTTCCGCCTTCTAGTTCTGCGATTTTTGCTGCTACATAGTCGTTTGTAGGATTCTGAAGACGTGTATAGAAATAACCGCTTGCTTCAAGGTCAAAAAGCTTACCCATGTCTTCGCTTGTGTCATATTTAAAAGTTGTTGACTGTACGATTGGAATCTGGCGTGGTTCGCCGTTTTTTGGTGTGTATCCGCCCTGGATACAGGTTGTGTTGATTGACTTTGACATCTTTGTCCTCTTTAATCTTTTTTTTATATTATAGAATTTATGGCTTGTGTATACAATTAGTCTTCCACAGTATACTTAGCTCTTTCTCCGCCGATCAGTTTTGGACGGCACCAGGCTGCAACAATATGGGCGTTTCCCAGAGTATTGTGTTCCGGGTGAACAGGTACTGCTACATCTTTTAAGTGCATGCCGATGAGGGTGTCGCCGATATCAAGCCCTGCGCTGGCTTTAATGTGTTCTACAACTACAGGATTTTTAAATCCACGGTAGGCAGCTGTGGCAAAAGAACCGCCTCCGTGAAGCCATGGAACAACGCAAACTGGTTCATAGCCAAACTGCTGGGCGCATTCTTCTTCTATTACTAAGGCTCGGTTTAAGTGTTCGCAGCACTGGCAGGCAAGAAAAAGTCCATGCTTTGAGAGAATTTCATTTGCAGTTTTAAAAATAATTTCACCGGTTTCTTTTGAAGAATCTTTTCCGATTTTACCGCCGCAAACTTCACTTGAAGAGCAGCCGATAACAAAGATGCTTCCTTTTTTCTGTGGATGTTCTTTTAAGAAGGTATTTAAAATTTCAGTAAGCTGTTTTTTTATATCGTTAGTTGAAAATTCCATTTTGAACCTCTGAAATAAATATACCGACTTTTGAATTGTTGTGAAATAAAAATTTCTTTATTTTAGCCTGTTTTGAGTTTATATTTAAAAAGATGAAAAAAGATATTGCAATTATTGGTTCAGGTGCTGCAGGTCTTACTGCAGCTTTGTATGGTGCCAGGGCAGGACTTTCAACAGTTGTATTTGATGGAAAATGCGGTCAGATTCTTGAAATTGATCGTCTTGAAAATTTTCCCGGCATTTTTCCTTTTGTCAGTGGTTCGGATTTTTTAAGCGCCTTGAAAAATCAGGCAGAAAGCTTTGGTGCGGAATTTGTTTTTGAAAAAGCAGAATCAATAGATAAAAAAGGATCATTTTTTGTAATAAAGACGGCATCCGGAAATGTATATGAATCAAAAACTTTGATATATGCCGCCGGAGCCCTTCATTCTCGATTGAATGTTCCGGGAGAAAGGGAGCTTTCCGGAAAGGGTGTTTCCTATTGTGCAGTTTGTGACGGGCCGTTTTTTAAGAATAAAAAAGTAAGTGTTGTCGGCGGCGGGGACAGTGCCTGTTCAGAGGCTTTGTATCTTTCTAATATTGCTTCTCAGGTAGATATCTTTCATCGTCGCGGTCAGTTCAGGGCTTCTGATTATCTTGTAAAGAAAGTGCTTTCAAATGAAAAAATAAAGGTTCACTTTAATACAGAAGTAACAGAAATTTCGGGCAGAAATCATGTTGATTCTCTTGTTGTAAAAAATACAGAAAGCGGAGTAATTGAAAAATTTGAAACTGATGCAGTTTTTGTTTTTACAGGAATGAAGCCAAGTACCGCTCTGGTTGAAATCTTAAAAAA
This sequence comes from Treponema sp., assembly GCA_017386165.1. Taxonomy (GTDB): domain Bacteria; phylum Spirochaetota; class Spirochaetia; order Treponematales; family Treponemataceae; genus Treponema_D. The sequence continues at coordinate 208 of JAFNQK010000328.1, read as the reverse complement.
AGACAGCAGCGGATACATTATAACAGATGAAAAAATGCAGACTACGGTTCCGGGGCTTTACGCTGCCGGAGATGTGCGTGCCAAACCTTTGCGGCAGGTGCTTACTGCGGCTTCAGACGGGGCTGTTGCCGCCATGAGTGCTGCAGAATATGTTAAAATTTCTTGTAATTGTTAATCAGGTAGTTTATAATGGCAATAACATTCTATT
>JAFNQK010000327.1 GCA_017386165.1 Treponema sp. | reverse complement strand
TCGAGACTTGGAGACTGAAAAAGTCTTTCCTTTGAAGGAGATTTTAAACGGAGCATAAGCTCGCCAAACAAAACTATTTTTTCCATATACATAAATAGAATAACAATGTTTTTGCAATTTGTCTTGTATTTTTGAAATATAATATATATCTTTAAAATAGAAAATAAAAGTAATCTTAGGAGATACTATGGGTAAAGCAAAAAAACTGAATTTTAAATTTACACCTGCAATTCTGATTACATTGCTGATTATTGGTGTAGTTATCGCCGGCTCTTTTTCAAGCTTCTTTATCGTTGATGAAACAGAACAGGCCGTAATCACTCGCGTCGGAAAATACAACCGCACCGTAGGCCCTGGATTGCAGTTCAAGTTTCCATTTGGTCTTGAAAAAAGTTATACAGTGCCTGTAAAGGTTGTTCAAACCGAACAGTTTGGTTTTAAGACTGTTAAAGCAGGCCGTGACAATGAATATAGAAACAACATTACAAGCGAATCCACAATGCTCACCGGAGACCTGAATATTGTGGATGTAGAATGGATTATTCAGTACCGTATTGTAGATCCAAAGCAGTGGCTTTTTGGCGTAATGGAAAAAAAGCAGACCATCCGTGATATAAGCCGTTCCGCAATCAACACCCTAGTTGGAGACCGTGCCATTCTTGCAGTAATGGGAACCGAGCGTTCTACCATCGAAAATCAGGCCCTTGAAATGATGAACGAAAACTTTAAGTCACTGGGACTCGGAATTAACGTCATTGCAGTTAAGCTCCAGAACATTGTTCCTCCAAGCGGAGTCCAGGATGCATTTGAAGATGTAAACAAAGCCATCCAGGATATGAACCGCTTTATAAACGAAGGAAAAGAAGCCTACAATGCAGAAATACCAAAAACTCAGGGTGAAGCAGACAAACTTGTTCAAATTGCAGAAGGTTATGCCGCCGAACGCGTAAACCGTGCAAAAGGTGATGCAGCCCGTTTCAATCTCGTTTACGACGAATACAGAAAAGCTCCTAGAGTTACAAAAGACCGTATTTACCTTGAAACTATGACAGAAGTATTCGGAGAAAACAAACCAACTGTCATCGACGGAAAATTGAATAACGTGCTTCCTGTTAAAGCACTGTCAGGCTCAAAAGCAAAATCGGAGTAAAATATGAATAAAACAATCAAAAAAACACTAAGTTTTATTATCGGAATAATCGTTTTAGGTGCAATCTTAATTGCAACAGGTCCTCTTTACATTGTTGAAGAAGGAAAACAGGTTGTAATCACCCGCTTTGGTGGAATTGCTACCACACACACTGAAGCCGGACTTTACATCAAAATACCATTCATCGATCAGGTTACAACTTATCCAAAGCTCGTTCTTTCTCTCGATGGTGACAGCCAGAGAATTCCTACAAAAGAAAACCAGTTTATCATCGTAGATACAACAAGCCGATGGAAGATTACCGATCCAGCCAAATTCTATCAGAGTTTTAAAACCCTTGATAATGCATACAACAAACTCAGCGATATCATCGATTCTTCTACTCGCACAGTTATTACTCAGAACCGCTTAAGTGAAATTGTCCGAAGCTCAAATATCATTAACGAACAGAATACTGTTGCAAATCAGGATCAGGATGACGAAACAAAAGCCATCGAATCCCTCGTTAATGTAAACAATGTAAATGAATCCGTAACAAAAGGCCGGGGAGAACTCTGCAAACAGATGACCCTCGAAGCAAACAAACTGGTTCCAGAATATGGAATTGAACTTATCGACATCGTTCCCCGCCAGATTAAATATTCTGACGAACTTACAGAAAGCGTTTACAACCGTATGATCAAGGAACGAAACCAGGTTGCCCAGGCATACCGTTCTCTTGGAGAAGGAAAAAAAGCTGAATGGATGGGACGTCTTGAAAGCGACAAACGCACCATCGAGTCAGAAGCATACCGCAAGTCAGAAGAAACCAAAGGTAAGGCCGATGCCGAAGCCAGCCGTATTTACACTTCTGCCTATGCAAAGGACCCGGAATTCTACCGCTTCTGGAAGAGCATGGAATCTTACAAAGAAACACTTAAAAATACCGATACAACCTACAGCACAAATATGGACTACTTTAAGTATCTCTATTCTGCTGACGGAAACAGATAAGGCTTTTATAAATGGAAAAACTTGCATACACAGAAAACAACACAGTTTATTTAAACTCTAATCTCACCGAAGAGTTATTTGCAAAAACAAAAGCCAGTCTTTTAATGAACGAAGAAGGTCTCCTAGTAAGAGTCCAGAAGGATTCTTTTGCAACGGAAAAATGGTATTTTAGAGAATCAAAAACTGTTGAAGACACTGTGTATTACACCGGTTTTGATTTTGAAGGAACAGACGTTTATTCTCTGATTCAGGAAAATTCTCAAAAGGCCCAAGAAATTCTCTATAAATTATGCGAGCTTTTTGTTTATGCAATCAAAAATGAAATTAACCTTCCATGCAACGGCTTAAAGGGAATCCTCTACTCCAAAGACAGCTTCCTTTTCTTGCCTGAAAACCTTTTTAACCGGGTTGCAATGAATTCCGGTAAAGAGTCTTATCAGAAAATCCAGAACGAATGGATTGATACAACCCTCTCAAAGCCACAAGGCATGATATTTCAACTAGGAGTCATTTCTTATTACGCAGCAAGCTTTAAAATGCCATTCCCTTTTACAAATCAGGAAGAACATTCTTATAATATTGCAAACAAGAATTTTCTGCCCCTTCAATATCAGGTAAACGGAATAAATCCCCAACTTGCAGAAAATATCAACAAATGCATTGAAACTCCTGATAGTTTTAAAAACTTTGATCTTTCTCTTTTACAGGAAGAACTCTTTGAAAATCACTCCGATAGAAAACCCATTCCACAAGATCAATTTTTAGAGGATGCAAAGAAATACTGGTCCAAAAAACAGAAAAAACTTGCCACCAGAAGCAAAATCGAACAGAACAAGTTTAAATTCCTCGCCTTTTTTGCTGGAGCCCTAATTATTGCCTTTATAACAAGCCTGGTAATTTCAGAAAATGGGAAAAAACCTTGCACCATCGGATTAACCTCTACCGAAACTACCGAATTATTCTACGCCGGCCTTCACACAATGAACAGCGAACTGATGATTGCAGGTGCAAAAAACTGTCCACAGGCTCAGAGCTACATTTCAAAAATTCCACAAATAAGCATCACAAGCCTCATGAGAGGAGCCTATAATTTTGACTCAGGCATATCCACCCCGGAAAACATTCTCTTTTTTGAACCAGGATCTAAAAAGTTCTATTCCCATAACATTTACGGAATAACAAACTTTACAATCGACGAGGCTCCAAGAACCCTACACATGGTGCCACCAACAAAACACAAGCATCCTAGAAAAATAACCCAGGAAAATGGCACAAAGCTTTTTTATAAAGCAAACGCAGACCATAAAGTACATTACTTTCTGGTACATACCGTTGACCTTCAGATTGTTGTAGAAGAAGTTGAAACCCTTGTTTCTCTCTCATGGGAAAAAGACCGCTGGCAAATCTCAGAACTAAAAGAAAATCTTTTAAATACGGAAATCATCGAACCAAAATTACTTTCAGACCAGCTGGAAAGCGCATTGTCTTTTGGAAATAATGACATGAGTCTAGTTGTAAAACTCCTTAAGCCTGTATTTAACTGGATACCGACAGAAGAATGCGTCCTAGAAGAAAAAGAAAGATTAGATAAAATTGGGTATTAGATTTAAATAATTACAGCTTGCGCCATAAATTCCATAAAGGAACCGAAATACAAGCTGGAACAATTTTATTTCCTACTCTTAAAAATGTGGAAACAAAGCCCGGCGTAATTACTGCATAATTTAACTTATTATAAAAAATTGCTTTTTTTGCAACAGACTTAGCCTTGCTGGCAAATCTAAAGTTTTTTACAACAGAGCCGCCATCCTTTAGTTCTTTCTTGGATGTTGAAATAAACTCTGTATCTTTGATCCAGAAAGGACACAAAGCACTTACCTTAACGCCCATGCCGCTTAATTCCCAGCGAAGAGCCCTTGTATAACGGTATAAAAAGGCTTTGCTTGCCGCATAAACTGACATAACCGGCATAGGCATAAAAGCCGCAACAGAGCAGACCTGAATAATATTTCCGCCGCGAGGCATATAGTTCAAGACCATCTGAGTAAGGCATACAGGTGCACGGCAGTCGAGGTCAATCATATTAGCATTAACAGAAGGGTCGATCTCGTAATAAGTACCAACCTTTCCATACCCGGCACAGTTTATGAGATAAGCAACCTGTGTATCAGGCTCTTCTTTTAAGGCATTTTCTAATGTAACGAGACTGGATTCCTGAGTAATATCAAGAGCAAAAACGCGGGATTTATGTGTCAATTCAGAAGAGAACTCTTCCATAAGGGATTGTCTTCTTGCTACAAGCCACAATTCATCGATTTTGTGATTTTTATCGAGAAGTTTTAAGAATTCTTTTCCAAGTCCGCTTGAAGCGCCTGTTACGATAGCAACCTTCATTACAAAACCGCCTCAGTAACAGAAGTAATAATTCTAAACAAATCCCTGAATCCTGTTTCAAGAAGTTCATTTTCAACTTCGTTTGACGGCGAAAGGAGATATAATTTTGTATTGAATTCTTCTGCATCGTTATGAGCGGCCATAATTACCCCCATGCCTGCAGAATCAAGTTCTTCTACCTTTGATAAATCAAGAACAACATTCATCTTTGCAATTGATTTATAAATTTTATTCTGTACAGTAGGAGCAGTATATGCATTAAATGCCCCTGCAAGTTCATATTCGGTATAATTGTTACCGTCTTTTTTTGTTACAGTAAGCTGTTCCATAATTTACCCCTATTCTACTTCTTCAAAATGAAAGCCGTCTTGAGAATCAGTTTTATTTTCAGAATCATTATCATCATCTGAAATAATTTCTGCATTAACAGACTGTTCCAAAAGTTCTGGAATCTGACCATTTTCTACATCAGTACCTTCAAGGAATCCGGTCTCTTCTTCCATCTTCATGATACTAGCAAGATATTCAGCCTTAATTGCATCAGCCTCAGCCTTTTCAGATGCAAAAGTTTTGAGACACTTAAGAACAAGAACGCTGACATCATCTTCCATTTCATGACTCATAAATTTTACAAGTTCATCATGCTGGAACTGAGCCATACGGCTTGCAGGATACATTGAGTTTGCAACCATATTGCGTTCAATTCGATCCTTACCAAATTCTTCACCACGAAGATTATGAGATTCAATCAAACCGTCAGTACAAGCAAGGATAATATCGTTCTTGTTCAACTTAATTGATTTTACAGTGATATATGGAGTCAAATCTTTAACGAAGCCGAGAATATGACCACTACCCTGGATTTCAATTACGTTACTATAAGCCTCTGTATACAGGAACAAACCAGGAATACCACAGTTGATGTAATAGAACATATCTTTTTCAAAATCAACGATGGCAAACATTCCGGCAAAGATAGTTCCCTTCTGAAGATTATTTCTAATAAAGGAATTAATCTTTACTACAAGCTGCTTAAAATCGTGAGTTTCTGCAAGATAAGCACGGATAATTGACTTTAAGATGACCATACTCATAGAAGCCGCAATACCCTTACCGCTTAAGTCACCCACAACAAACATGTGGCGACTGTCTGTAAGACGAATCATATCAACAAATTCACCACCAATGTTATGAGCAGGAATCATAACACAACCGGCATCCATTTTTGGATTGTTCAAAATATCGATATTTTCCTGGATAGAAGTAATAATCTGACTAGACATACGAAGTTCGCGGTTTACAGTACCTATTACTTCTTTATTGGAAATATTACGCATGTAATAACCAAATACAAAGAAATAAGAATACAGCTTAGAGAATACATTCATATCGTATTCCTTAAAGTGATCTTTATTTTCTTTGATTCCAAGGGTAATCAAACCGTGGATATCACGACCTTCATTCAAGATAAACAGGGTATCAGCCTTAATTTCAATCAAAAAGGCTCCAAGTTCATCTTTGATTACAGCAAGGGAGTGCAAGCTTTCAAGTTCTGAGTAGCAGACAATGTTTTTTCCCATATTCAAAAGAGTTTCGAGCAAAGCCATTCTGCCTTCGATTTTATGCGCCATCTTGTTAGAAGAATAGGCTGGTTCAAAAGTGTCATTACCACCGTTGATATAAACAGCCATGCTGGATGCTTCTGTATTCTTCTTAAAAATGTGGAACATATTGTCCGCAATTTCATCCATTTCACCGTTATAATCGACAGATGCAAGGTCCTTTTCAAAACTTGCAGCATAGTCCGATGAATGACCATAGCGGGAACGGTTAATCAAAGTATTAATTCCGTATACCAATAAAAGAACAAGCCCTGTTGCAACAAAGTTTGCCAGGAGGAAAACAAACGGGCTGATTTCTTTAAGAGAATATAATCTTGAGAAAATAAATCCCATCAAAAGAGCCGGAATCATATAAGACATAATGCTCTTTACGATAAATGAAGTAATTCCTCGTCCACTTGGAGAAGCAGAAATTCTATATCCCCAAGGCATAATTACAAACATTGGAACATAAACAAAGAATCTGAGCAAATCAAAAGCAGGATAAGATTTGCGGGCAAAGAGCAATGCAATTGACATAATCCACATGGAAAGAAGTCCTGTGGCATAAACTACACCCTTAAATCTGTCGAGTTTTGAGGCCTTTAATTCATTACGAACAAGCATCATTCCGCACAGGAATCCAGGAGCTGCATATCTTAAAACAGCCTCCCAAACCGAATACCATGTGAATGGAAAATACCTTTGTGCTGCACCCTTAAAAAGATAATCGGAATTAATTACAACACCGATTTCTGGATTAATCTTAATTGTCTTGATTTTAAGCATTACAAGAGCAACAATCAGAACATATCCGATACCTTTAATAATGCTTGTTGCCGTATTGGAATAATTCCATGCATAATAGGGAAAACAGAAAGCAACATTCCAGAGAAGACAGCCTTCCATAATCAAAACAGCCTTCATCAAGGTAGTAAACAAAGAAGGCATAATTGAATTTCCTAACTGAGAAACAACAGTAAAAATTCCTGCGGTAATACCAATTAAAAGAATATTAGGAAGCAGAGGATTGGTTTCATCATAATCAGTATCATGTTTAGACTGTTTTTCTACAAAGAAAACTTCAAAAATGAAAAAAAGTGTAACACAAATATTAATAACTGTAAAAATCATGTTAGCCTACCTTTGCAACCATCATTGTAATATCATCATGAAGACGTTTATCGCCATTGTACTTCATAATCATAGCAACCACATCATCAACAAACTGCTGAGGAGTTTTTGATGCACTGTTCTTTAATGTATTTATAAATAAATCCGTATCGCCAAGTTCCACACCGTTGTCGTCCATTACTTCAGAAACACCGTCGGTTGCAAGAAGAATAGTATCACCACGGAAAAGTCTCTGTTCACTAATGCGGGTATCATCCATATCAATAATACCGACAAGACTTGCATTAGAAGCAAGGGATTTAATTCGATAACCATCAGGAGAACGACTTAAAATAATCGGATCCGACATCGAGGCATTGATGTATGAAATTTTCATTGCTTCTGTATCAACGATTCCAAGGAAAAGTACGGTATATTTATCCTGAAGATGCATGTTCTTAATGGCAGTATCAACAGACTTGATAACCCCGAGAAGATCATTCTTGTCTTCAATAATCTTTACAGTGTTCATTACAAGACCCATGATAAGGGCAGCAGGAAGACCTTTACCAGAAACGTCTCCAAGCATCAAAAGAGTGCGGTTTTTATCGATAGGGAGAACAGTGTAATAGTCTCCGGATACGTTTACAAGAGGTCTGTAATAAGTCGCAATCTTAAGATGAGGAATATCAGGAATATTATGAGGAAGGAAGGAAACCTGTGTTTCTGCCAGCTGTTCCCATTCCTTTGTAAGAGAAGAAATTTCTGACAAATCAGAAATGATGCGGGTTCTCGAAAGAAAGCGCACATATTCTTCATACAATTTATCATAAATCTCATTATCAAAAAGATGCGTGTAACGGTTAAAAACAAAGAACTGGTGCTTATTGTAGCAGAGGAAAAATCCTCTCGCCTTGCGGCTTGAAGAAATAATACCAAGTTTTTCACCAATAAAGTAAAAACCGTCTTTCCAATTTTCAGGATAATTTTCTGCCAGTTTATTATTTATCTTTGAAGAAGCAGAAATGCGGCTTGGACTGTTATAGAGGACATAATTCTTTTCACGGTTAACAAACAAAACAGAACAGTCGGCCTTCATTTCAAGGCTTTCTGAAATTGTCTGATACAAATCGTCATAAGAATAACAGAATCTAAGTTTATCGATAAAATCTTCAATATATGAAGTTTCACCTGTTTCAAGATATTTTCTATGAAGTCTTTTGTCTACAGAATGTCGCAAGCTTGAACCCACAACAAGAAATCCAAGAAAAACAACAGCAGGAATTAAAATATAAAACCATGGATCCGAAACAGGTGTTTCTTTAGTAACCAGCAATACAGAAAGAATTGTCGACAAAAGCAAAACTGAAGCATTGATTAATGCAAAATATATTTTTTTTCTCGGTTTATACATATTCACCTCAAGTGCGCAAGAATAGACAATAATATTATACTACACAATCGGCAAATATGCGTAAAAAATTAAGCATCAAGAGCAGACAACTTAATCAAATCAGGAGTCTTTGTAGGATTTTCTAATTCCATATATTTCTGGAGAAGTTCCCTCTGCGAGTTAGAAATATGAGAAGGAATCTGAACCATAATCTTAACGTACAGATCACCTCTGCGTGTAGAATTAGTAAACGGAACCCCTTCTCCTTTGATGCGAAGGAGTTTTCCATTTGCGATTCCTGCAGGAACCTTTACATTAATAGATTTTCCATCGAGACTCTGTAAACTGATGTCACATCCGAGAGTTGCCTGTGTAAAGGAAACCGGAATAGCACAGTACAAGTCCTGTCCGTCGCGTTCAAAATATGGATGATCTTCTACATGAAGAATAACAACAAGGTCACCGCTTGGACCGCCGTTTGCACCAGCATCTCCCTGATGAGGAATAGCTATTCTCTTGCCATTATCAACACCAGCAGGAATTGTAAGAGTCATCTTTTTGCTCTTTTCCTGAATTCCACGGCCACCACAATCTTTACATGGTTTATCGATTTTTGTACCTGCACCACCACAGTCTGGACATGTCTGCTGAACAGCAAAAAATCCGGCACTGCGTCTTACCTGTCCCATACCGTTACAGGTTGGACAGGTCTTTCTGCTGGCTCCAGGAGCACAACCGGTTCCCTTACAGCTTGTACAGGTTTCATTATGTCTGAAATGAATTTCGTTTTTGGTACCAAAAACAGCGTCTTTAAAAGAAATGTTTAGATCATAGCGAAGGCTTGCACCTTCTGTTGGACCAGATCTTCTTGCTGAACCGGAACTTCTTCCGCCACCACCAAAAAGATTATCAAAAATATCTCCAAAACCGCCGCCCATTCCGCCAAACAGGTCGCTAAAGTCATGGAAAGCATGTGAATACTGAGCTCCACCGCCCTGATCCATACCGTCTACACCGGCAAAACCATACTGATCATACAAAGGACGTTTCTTCTCGTCAGAGAGAACTTCATAAGCTTCTGTTGCTTCACGGAATTTTTCAGCAGCTTCTTTATCATCAGGATTTCTATCCGGATGGTATTTTACCGCCAGTTTACGATAAGCTTTTTTGATTTCATCTTCTGAAGCTCCTTTCTGGAGTCCTAATACTTCATAATAATCACGCTTTGCCATATATAAACCTTTTAATTACTATACTAAAAAATCACCCTCTTTAGCAATGCAAAGAGGGCAATTTTACTAATTAAGTCTAAAGTCAGTTACAACGTATTACTCGTCATGAACTTCGTAATCAACGTCTTCTGCACTGCCCTTGTTGAACTTGCTTGATTTAGCATCAGCATCACCAGAAGCACCTGCACCAGCGTCTGCTCCTGCAGCACCGGCACCAGCACCTGGCTGTGCTCCGGCTGCACCCTGCTGTTTGTACATTTCTTCAGCCATCTTGTAAGAAGCCTGTTTAAGTTCTTCTGTCTTAGCCTTGATGTCATTTACATCGCCGCCTTCGATAGCCTTTTTGAGAGCTGCAACTGCATCTTCGATCTTCTGCTTGTCGCCACCAGAAATCTTGTCTCCCATTTCTTTGAGAGTTTTTTCTGTTTGGTAAACAAGGCTGTCTGCTTCGTTTTTAGCATCGATTTCTTCACGCTTAGCTTTATCTGCTGCAGCATTAGCTTCTGCATCTTTTACCATCTTGTCAATTTCTTCTTCGCTCAAACCAGAAGAAGAAGTAATCTGGATGTGCTGTTCCTTTCCTGTTCCAAGATCCTTAGCAGATACGTGAACGATACCGTTAGCATCGATATCGAATGTTACTTCAATCTGTGGAACACCGCGTGGAGCTGGTGGAATACCTACCAGGTCAAAGTTTCCGAGTGTACGGTTCTGGCTTGCCATTTCGCGTTCACCCTGAAGTACGTGAATAGATACTGCAGTCTGTCCGTCAGCAGCAGTTGAGAATACCTGACTCTTCTTTGTAGGAATTGTAGTGTTACGTGCGATGAGCTTAGTCATTACACCACCCATTGTTTCAATACCAAGTGAAAGTGGAGTTACATCCAGAAGAAGGATGTCTTTTACATCACCCTTAAGAACACCACCCTGAACTGCAGCACCGATGGCAACAGCTTCATCTGGGTTTACAGCCTTTGAACCTTCTTTACCGAAAATTGCCTTAACAACTTCCTGTACTTTTGGCATACGGCTTGAACCACCAACAAGCAATACTTCATCAATCTTGTCAGTAGAAATACCTGCATCAGCAAGAGCCTTGCGGCAAGGTTCCTTTGTTCTTTCAAACAAATCTTCTGTCATCTGTTCAAACTGAGCACGAGTCAAAGACTTCTGAAGGTGCTTTGGACCTGTTGCATCAGCAGTAATAAATGGAAGGTTGATATCTGTAGAAGTCTGAGAAGAAAGCTGAATCTTTG
>JAFNQK010000326.1 GCA_017386165.1 Treponema sp. | reverse complement strand
GGATTTCTTCTGAAAATCCTTAAACGACTTGATAATGTCGTTCTGTTCGTTTATATTGTCCATAAATTACCTTTCATGCCGACATTACATCAATATTGATAACGGCTGTATTATTTATGGAACAAAAAACCCTCTAAAGATATTTCACTTTAGAGGGAAAACAAGGAGGATATTTACAATAATGAATAATTACAGTATATTATTTATTAAATTCAGAAGCGAAGTAGTCGCTATCCCCTTCAGGCGGGACTTCCTTAGTTTCCTTTTTATTGTTTGCCAACGTATAACCCTTTGCAAAGTCGACTTCGATTGCGTCCTTACCGAATACCTTGGTATCGAATACGTTTGCAGCAGAACCCTTAAAACCGGATTCAAGCAATTTAGAAACCGCTTCGACACGTGCATAGGTCTTGTCGCCCTTAGTAGTAGTAACGATATTGACCTTACATGCGATAGGCTTCAGGTTATCTCCGTCATAAAGCTTTTCAACAAAATCTTCGGCATTCTTCATGGTGAAAGCCTTTTCCCAGAACTTAGGCATAAGAGACTTGTCAGAGAAAGTCATAGTCATCGGCTTTGTAGCGACATGAGAACGGAGTTCGCCAACCTTTACATCAAAGAGGAAAGAATACTGGTCACGCTGTTCTCTCGGATTTCCGTCGTCGTCCTTGGCAAACTTTTCGTCTTCCTTAACGTGACGGATAGCCATCAACTGTGCTTCGTAGTAACCATCTTCGTCGATGAAGATGAGACCGGTTTCGTTAGAGGTGTTACCTGTGAATTCTGGAGATTTTAATGTAATCATAATTTAATCCTTTTTAATTAATGTTAATATTCATGCCGCGGATAGTAAAACTACAAACCATAATAATAATAGGAACTATCATCTGCTGCAAGTATGTTTATAATATAGAAAATTTTTTGTGTGTCGCTGGCGTTTATGGCAAAATTTTCTGGTTTTATACGCCAAAAAGTATCTTTTCCCTTAAAGTCAACTTCCTCGGTGCATACTCTTTCTTTGTACATACGTAGGGTTCTGACTCTTCGAAGAAATCGTCTGAAGATGTACCTCCGCCTGACGCAGTAAATTCGTAAACGTTGCATTCATGATGCGTTACGGCGTACCTGTCGCCCTGCAGAAGTCTGTCAAACATTATATTTCCCGGTTCATCAATGCATTCTATACAGTAATTACGTCCAGCCATTATTTACCCCATCAAGTATTTTAGTCTTTTCGGCATTGCTCTGACCAGTCAACAGTTTATTGGTCAACGGATTACGACGAGTCGTTACTTCGTATACTTCGTCGTTTTCAACCTTCTTCTCGTAGAAGATGTATACATCATCGCCCTTTACACATGAAGGCCACATGCGTTTAATAATTGATACTACTCTCTGCATGGAAGCACTACGTTTTCCAACAATCTTACAATAATTACAGTAAAGCTTATAATCAGCGACAGTAAACTTGTTGCTCGGAGACTTATCGTTATCCGGTGTTACCTCGCAGAACTTAATCCAGTCATTTGTAGACGTCTTTGTAGGCAAGTAATTCTTTTGAATAGCGCAAACCTTTAATCCGACTTCAGAATTAGGATTAAAATAACCGTTCTTATTCGATTCATCAATACCCTGAAGTGCTTCTGGAAATCGTGCAAGCATATCGTTCAATTCTGTAAAGTCCTTAGGAGGTATCTTACGTCCACAAGTAAAGTCGAAGAATCGACGCATAGATGTTTCATCGTAAACGATATTATACAAATGTTCATTTGCTACAGAAATCGGAGTGAACTTAATCTTTACCTTTGCCTGATCCTGAGTACCCATGACACGTGCATCCAAATAATCAGCCGTAAGAATCTGCTTCATCGCTGCAATACCGGAATCGGTAAAGCTTTCATCGGCATAACCTGATTTTGAATCGCCTGTAGCAAGCTCTTCAAAGAACAGCACATAGTTATCTGTAAACTTCTTGTATTCTCTCGTGCAGTCGTTGAAAATCTGAATACCTGGTTCTGCAACGTAGTCCTTCATAAAATCAAACATCCTATGAATCATCTGAGTCTTACCGATACCTGACGCACCGTAAAAATTAATCCACATGTGCCATACCACTTCCTGGTTTGTAATCTTACGCTTGAGACACCACATCCAGTGCTTCATTATATTATCGAAAATGTCGTAATCTTCCTGAATTTCCAAATGGTTATACAGGAATTTTACGAATTCGTCAGTAAATGACACTTTCGATTCGTCGTATTTCATCTTATTGTACACTTCACCCAATGCCAATGCACTGAACTTCATGAGGAGGTTGCCTAACGAAGCCTTAATATCGGTGACCGTATAACCCATGTTTGCGTCATGGTTCAAACTCCACAGCCAGTTCTTGATATTTTCTTCAGTTGCGTTAACTGTCATGCCAGCTTCGGAATAATTGATTTCATTACCCTTATTCGAAAGTTTATAGGGGCAGTTGGGGGCCTGTAAATTTTGATAGATCCAGCTTGCACAATAGTCAAGACCTGCAATTTTCTGTACTTTGTGTTTTAATTCAGGTGTAAGCTCTTTGAGCCAGCCCTCGATTTCTTCTTGAGTTACAGGCTCATCACCGCCAACTTCAAGTATTTCGTTAAATTTAAGTCTTATCTCGTTATTAGTAGGATAAGAGTTTTTGCTTTGATATTTGATTTTACCCTTATCGGTAAACTCGAAGTTCTTGTTAAAAAATTTGATAAATCTTTCTTTCATTAAATATAAAAATCCTTCCCGATGCCGTTACTCACCAGGAAGGATTTCAATTAAGGATTTTTATGTTAGAATGAAATTAATAAATGAAATTCTTCTGTCCAGTACAGTTCGACAAAGAGTAACGGACATCAAACTGCTGTACTTATTATATATACAAGTTTAGTAAATTTTTTCGCATTTGTAAAGCGATTTTAGTATTTTTATCTGGATTTTCTATTCAAAAGTAGTAAAAAAAGGCCAAAATTTCAAAAAGGGGGGGAGGGGCCCCCTACTATATAAAATATATTATAGTATATACATGGCTTCTGAATTTTTCTATTATATAAAGAAAGCCCTCTACTCCGGAAACATTTTACTAAAAGGAGTAGAGGGCTGCAGAGGTCAGGGAATGCCAATTACCCTGAAGCATTTGAGCCGTATGGCCCTTTTTAGTTACACCCTAGTAACTATATGGCCTAAGGCAAAACTCAAGTCCTACGGAGGAAAATAAGGTAAATAAGGAAACCTCCGTAGGACCCTGATGACTAACTGCGATAATAGGTAATCATGCAGTTAAAGAACATTATAAAGCTTTCAAAAAAGCGCTCATTTCAGTCTTGGTCCATTCAGCAAGCTTGATAAAAAGCTTTACATTAGGACCAACATCACCTTTGGCAAAAACTTGACCAGCCGGCATTACAAGCTTAGGCTTCGTATCATAAAGCCACAAAGAACGAGCAGTAGCTTCATCGAAGTTTTCACCGTTAACTGTAAAGGCAAATACGTGTTTACCCATATAACAGTTTGAAGCCATAGCCTTGCTTACCTGTTCGCCAGTAATTGTTACACCGTCAATATTTACCGTTTTAATCATGATTGGTCCTTATTGGTTTGATTTACGATATAAATATAGCTCTTTATTTCACCCTTGTCAACCCGCCATTTAAGGAAAATTCAGCAAAAAGAAGTTTACAAATTATATTAATACTAAATCTTTGCTATATTTTGGAATTATGAACAATCAGGACTGGAAAAAGAAATTCAGATATAGTAAGGAATGGAAAGAATTCCGACAAAAGTTAATAAAGAAACAGAAAGTGGACCCTATAACCGGTGCAAAGCTGAGCAAACTGGCGAATTGTCACCATTGTGACCTTGAAGAAGAGCACTATAAAGACATTTCGAACGAGGAAAACTTCGTAATGCTCAACAAGTTGTCACATGACTGCGTTCATTTTCTGTTTCTAAAGAGCAAACCTAAAGCCTGGAGGGAGAGAATTAAGGGACTTATAAAGATACTTGAGAAGATGGAGGAGTTAAATGGCAAGAAGTAAGAACAATTATTGTGACAAGACAGAGTTAAATGCGCTCGTAACCGAGTGGATTCATTCTACAAATTCAGGAAACGGCGACTGGCTGGAGAAATGGAAAACTGCAGCCGAGACAAAGGCAAAGGGCAAGAAAGATAAACTGGACGACATAAAGACGTTTTACGATTATCGTAAGGCGTTATACGAAGGACCGCGAAACACAATGGATCCTACACGTGAAGCAAGGCTGTGGAATCTGGTGCAGACGATAGTAAAGAACAGAATTCATACTTTCAATTTCAAATGTGACGAAGACCGGGAAGACGCGGAGCAGGACGCATTTATTGCCGTTTTCAAATATCTTAACAGATACGATACCAACAGAGGCTCGTCGGTCTTTGCATATATCACTGAGTTGATTTCCAACGGCATACTTCTGAACATAAAGAACGACAAGGATTCCGAATGGTGCAGAATATCCTTAGACAACGTATTGACTGAAAGAATGTGCAAGCACTATTACGGCGACGATGGCGAAGTATCAGAAGAATAATCTATAAATAATAATGAGTTTATAAAAATTTACTATATTATATACTATGAACAAAGACATAATTATTTGTATTTCGCCTGAATGGATGGGCGGTGGCTGTGGCGTATTGAGAGTACAACAGAACGTAAACTATATTAATCAGAATCACCAGCATTTCGGCGTAAAGATTATCATGACACCGGTTCCGATATTCGACCAGAATATTCTGAATATAACAAGGTGCGTATTTATCCAGAGACCTTTTCAGACATTGCCGTGGCTTAAGGAATATAAGAATCTACAGCCAAAATTTGGTTATTCCATAGTCGGCGAGGTTGACGACAACTTCACTACCTATAAGGGAGAGAACATTCCTGACTATAACATGAGTTCTTTGACTCCGCGTCCATGGGATGCTATCGACGCAGCAGCAAGGGAAAATCTCAAGTGCATCGACCGAATGATTACAGCTACCGATTATCTTGGCAAAGTCCTTAGAGATAAATTCAATTACTGGAATACTGTAACTATCCCCAACGTATGTGAACGTGCACTATGGTCAAGGGAACGAAAGACATTTTTCAGAGAAAAGCCGTTGGTTCTTTCTGCTTCGGCGATGCAGCACGTAAGACCTCCCCAGCCTATGAGTCAACAGTTTCCTGCAGGTGTTTCGGGTTTGAGAGGCGACTATGACGGATTGTGGCCTGAATTCCTTATAAAGAATATCGACAAGATGGACCTTCATTATTTTGCCGATATTCCGTACTTCTTGGATCCTGTAAAGGACAAGATTACGATGCATCCATGGCAGAGTACTGACCTCTACATAGGCGAGTATAACAGGATTCGTCCAGACATCGTTATTGCTCCGTTAAAGAACAATATTTTTAACAGGTGCAAGAGCAGACTTAAGTTTACTGAATGCTGTGCTTCCGGTGCGGTATTGATGGGTACAGATTTCGACGATTCTCCGTATAGCTGCATTCATCCGTTATGCAAGGTTTCGGACAAGCCTACGGTAGAAGAACTTGAGAAGGTGTTCAATAACATTAAAAATAACTGGAAGGAGATTATCGAGTTTCAGTACGATTTTATTAACAAGAACGGGGAATGGCTTGAATCTGAAGACCACGTTTTGAAATGGCTTCAGGTATGCGGATTCCCAAACAGGAGTATGATATGAAGAAAGGAACTAAAATGACGGACGAGCAGAGACAACATTTGTCTGAAGCAGTCCATAATTATTGGGAAAATAAAGAACAGGATTTAAAGTATGGTGCAAGGCGTTCTGATGATTCTACAACTTACATGCGTTCTTATATGCGTGAATACTACGAGAAGAATAAAGAGAAGTGGCATACCTATACAATGGAACGTAAGTATAACGACATGACGACTGAGGCTTTATTGAAGTTGAGGGAAAAGCACATTAAGGGTCCTGTAGCTTCTGATGAAAAGCGTCAACGCCTTATCAACATCATCGAGAAGGTTTTGATTGCACGAGGTGCCTTGACTGTAGAATGCGACTTCGAGCATAACTACACGACAAAGACTACCGCCGAGATTTTTAAGGACTGGGATATGTGTTATGCTCCGAATATAGCACCTCCTAAGCCTACACGTATTGAAATCGACGGCGTATGGTATGACCTAGTTGAATATAAAGGAGTTACTGTAAGTGGCTAAAGGACAAGGAAATTTTGGAAAACGGAACTTCCTTCTGGAAGTCTACCGTTACCTTGATAAAATCGAACTTCTGACGCCAGACGTAGAGGCTATGATTGATACCATCGTGAGGACTCACGAAAGAGACCAATTACACGATGTATTCAAATACCTCTACGGATTAATCAGAAGAACTATAGAAAACACGGAAGAACCATATAAGGAATTGAAATTAAATGAATTACTTGACAACTTTAGATACTCAGCCGGACGAGGTAAAGCTAAGGAATCTGATTGAGACCTTCGCCGACGCGTTCCAGTACAGATTACAGCACGCATACCAGTTCGAGGAGTCTTATGGACAATACGAAAAGACTGCTCGAATCAAGTATAATAATGTGGAATTCGAAGTACACGAATATTTTACAAATGACGTAACTACAGGAGAGGGAATACACAGAATGGGTATCGAAGCTCCGAGAGGTCTCAACGTTGACAGAGTTTTCGTTATGTGGAAATGTGGTAACACGATGAGTGAAGCCTTGGACGAAAGGAAGAAGGGATGTTATGCTTTGGCACATAAGTTCGTAGAGGAAGTCTTGCCTAAAGTAGACTTCGAAATCGAAAAGATTGTGTACAAGAGAAACATCGAC
The DNA here is from genome assembly GCA_017386165.1 of Treponema sp. Lineage (GTDB taxonomy): Bacteria > Spirochaetota > Spirochaetia > Treponematales > Treponemataceae > Treponema_D. The sequence goes on along the minus strand of JAFNQK010000326.1, from coordinate 6,301 downwards.
AAGATACTTTCAGTATTGGACGGGCCTTCTTATGATTTTAACGGTTGACAAACACAACCGTTTTTACTATATTGTTGTACATGACGAAAGAAGAGTTCATTGCAAAACACGGTGAAGAAGCTTGGGAACGTAAACTTAAAGCTAATAGAGAACATTATGCAAGAGTTAAGGATGACCCAGAAACAAAAGAAAAACAACGTAAGTCATACGCTCAACATAAAGATTATATGAGAAATTGGATGCGTGACCACCGTGATGAGCAAAATGAAATAAGAAAGAATAGGTATAAAAAAGCTAGTCAAGATCCAGAATTTAGAAAAGTTAAAGCAGAAAAAGTCGCTAATTTTAGAAAAACATTCAAAGAATCAATGGGTGACTGTGGACTTTTTACAGCAAATCAAATTAGCACATATACTAAGCTTCATATAAAAGACTGGAAGCAATATACTAAAGACTTATTAGATAATGAAAAATGTCCGGAAATGTTAGATATAGACTATCTATATGAACACTTCAAAGATAATGTAGAACATGACCTTTTTTACGGTAACGTCAATATTCTAAAGTTTCTTGCACCGTTACTTTGCATTAAGATATACGATGGTGTGGAGTTTAACGAGAAAGAAATCGAAATGATTAAGTATTTTGAAAATTTCAAAAATACATTAAAGAAAAGAACGTTAAAATATAATTCAACTCTGGTGTTTGTAGCACCGGAAATGAAAGACGATATTGACAAGTGTACAAAGTGTATGTTAGTGTATAATCTTCTGGCTGACTTTATGCTGAACCGTACTAAATATCCTACCGACAAAAAACTTTATTAATTTAGGGTTGACAACCTTGCCTTAATTTACTATATTAAGGACATAAAAATAAGGGATAACACTATGACAAACATTTTCAACCGCATCAACTCCTTCGCAGAATATGAAAAGAAGATGAGTGACTACACGAACCAGATTACCAAGATGATGATTGGTAAGGCTGGTCAGCCGATTCCGTGTCACGTGATGATTGTTTCCGGCGATAAGGGTGTTGGTAAGACCTATACTGCAGAAAAAATTCTTGCTGCACAGAATATCAGAAAGTGGGAAATAGTCAATTCTTCCATGTCTGCTGTTCAGCTCTACAAATTCCTCTGGGAACACAATGACGCAATTATTGTATTGGATGACGTCAACAGCATTATTCAGGATAGTAAGGACGGTGCTTCGTTATTAAAGGCCGCAACCGACTCTTACATGGTTCGTAAGCTTTCCTGGCAGAAACAGAACGCTAACTGTATTCCTGTTCACAAGTTCAACCTGAAGTCCAATGCTGCAATTTCTGACCAGATGGACACCATCGCTTCTACGAATTTGAAGCTTTCCACAAAGCATTCTGCTGGAATGACTTTTCCGGATGAATTCTATTTCACTGGCGCTTTGATTATTCTTACGAATAAGCCGTTGTCCATTATCGACCGTGCAACTGAAGGCGCTGTTTCTAATCGTGGCTGGCATCAGGAAATGTTGTTCTCCGTTGACGGTGCAGTTGACCTTATTAGAAATTTCGAAAGCAGGATTACTTCCTATAACGGTATCGACATTGCACCGGAAAATGTAAAGAAGGCTGTTGAATTCCTTACTACTGACACGGCAATCAGATACTATAAGGAAAATGCAAAAGTTCCTACTTTGCGTACATTGGGTAAGATGGCTTTGAACTTTGAATTCGGCAATAGCGTCGACATGGACACGTTAGTTAACGAAACAGAAAAGCCTGCATACTAATAATATACTTATGGATAATAATGAAGCTTTAGAAAAATTTGGGCTCTTTAGAGAAGCATTAAAAAATCACTTTTATATATTAACAGTATATCCAATCTGGAAATATTATAAAGATTACTATTTTGATGTAAAGTTATTTAGAAGCCTTGGTATATTGCGTATAACACTGCATAATGGAAAAGTTACTATAAGAAAAAAGGGTTGACGAAAGTCTTCCCTTTTACTATATTGTGTACATAAACAAAGGAGCTTACTATGAAAGAACGTTTAGTTTTCGGTCTCATCGCTATCATCGGTCTCATCCTTATGCTTGTTGGCGGAACGATGCAGACTTCTTTCATCAGTAGTACAATGTTTATTGTCGGTCTTTTGACTTTTGGCACTTTTACTGTTTGGACTTTTGAAAAGCCTTACAGCGGATTTATCAATTTTGATCCTGACCAAAAATCTCAGAAATAAGAGGTTTCTTATCTTTCTTAGATTTTAATAACTTATCAAGATCCTGTCCTGCAATAAGATTAGGTAATTTCATTGTAGTACCCGCACTAACAGACCTGCCAAGGAAATTTGTACCGAAATTCTTTACAGCATCAGGTACGGTTCTCCAAACAAATTGACCAAAACTTTCCTTCATAGGATTGTAGCCTAATGAATAAAGTTCGTTCAATTCGAAGTTATCAAACTTACCACCATTTTGTACATATTTTTCATATGCTTGTTTGATGTACTTCTGAGCATATTTGCTATGTGCAGCCTTATATTTCTGTTCACGTAATTTTGCCGCGGTCTTAGAATCACTAAGATTCAGTTGACGTAATACATCCTGATTTTGCTTTACGTATTCAACTTCTTTTGGAGAAAGAACACCAGCTTTATGATTTGGCATTTCACGTAATGGTTTTACAGTATAACCCTTATCAATGGCTTTTACCGCTGCATTGCCATCGTCAGTATACAAGATTTTCTTAATGTTATTACCATATCCGTTTACTTCACCGGCTTCATTTCGGAATTCCCAAAGTGCTCCGTTTCTAGTTTTCTTTTGTATCTTTGCAACATCATTTGCAATCTGGTCAACACGAGCTTGAAGCTTTACTTTGGTACCATAATTTGTACCAGGAGTATTGAAATACTTACCACCACGTTGAACAACATAAGGTGTCATAATGTTGGAACCCACACCCATTATTGTATTGATAGCAGCAACTTCAGGTTCTACATTATTGAATGCGTATTCACCAGCATTTCTAACAGCTGGAGCCGCCACCATAGCAGGCTTACTTCCACCGAACATCAAAGCATTTGCAACCTGGTCAGTTATGATAGGAAGTCCCATATCAGGATTCTTACCTTCTAATAGCTGTTGTTTTGCATATTCTTTAGAAATCGGCAAGGTAAAGTCAACTAATGGGTGAGATTCATTTTCAAAGATGTCCTTGATTCGTGCCTGACGCTGATTTTCTTCAACATCCTTCATCATCTTCTTGAACTCGTTACCTTGTTCAGAGTTGATGAATTCGGACCATTTCATCGTATTCGGATTGTACATGTGCATGTCATATGCAATCTTCTGAAGATTAACATTATCACCTTCCTTGTACATATTGGAATCAATAAACTTCTGAAGCTTGTCATAATCAGCTTCTGTATCTCTGAGCTTTTCACCCTTTGTATTCTCATAAGCCGACTTCCAGTTGAAATTGAACTGACTATTCAAATCATCTGGAATACGTTTTACAGGCTGAACGTAGGCATTTTGCGTATTAGGACCCAAAGTAGCGGTATAGGCTCTGTCAGCATTAAGAATATCTAATGCTTTTTGATAGTCACCCGATTCCTTAAGCTCACGTCCTAATGTACTAGGATTCTTAGATGCTGCATTATGCACCTCCGTTGCCCATTGCACATCATCTATTGAAGGAGCTTTTGCTTCAGCACGTTCGAAATTCCTTTTTAACTTACGTTCTTCATCGGTAAGTTCTGATTCTGGAAGTGTACTGTATAGTTCGTAGTCTCTTTTGGTCCATTCTGCCATAAATTAACCCTTTTTATTTTTGTTATCGTAAATTCTACGAAGTGTCTTTGCAAAAGCATCAGAAACTTTACCGTGTTCCTTTTCGTAATCGGCAAGGTAATTTTTCCATTTATTTTCGTACGTAATTTGCTTATCACGTTCGATTAACTCAGAATGTTTATTCTCGAGTTTCTTGCGTACTTCGTTACTGATGTTCGGATTCTTCTGCTTGAACTTCATAATATCGCCTTGTGTAAGGTTTGATTTTCCAAGAAGTTCTTCAGCTTCGTTATCCCATTGCTCACGTGATGTTCCTTCATATTCGGAACCTTCAGGAGCAGCTTTACGTTCACCAGTCTGTGTTTCACCCTTGACTTCACGAATCTTTGCGTCAATAGAATTAGTCGGAAGACCGTTCTTCTGTGCGAGAGTCTTAAGGTTGGCCAACTTGCTCAGATATGTCTTCTGTGTCGCAGAATCCATCTTGTCGTCTACGATGATAGAATCCAAATCGTTCATGATTTCATAAGAAGCATTTGTCTTGGCGGTATTGTCGGTACCGTTTGCTTTATCAGCAATTCTACGGTTTTCATCCATCTGTGCTTTCCAGCGCCATACCATTGTCGGATCCTGAGAATTAATCTTTCTAGCTTCCAATGCTGCTACCTTGTTGGCAACACCACCCCAGCCCTGAAGCTTCTTTGTATTCTCGGCAATACGAGTTTCGAGAGTCTGAATTTGAGACTTAATATCGTCAATCTTCTGCTGTTTTGCAGTAGCTTCCTGTTCAGCCTGTTCTTGCTGTTTCATGTATGCATCATATTCAGGGTCGTTGAATTGATAACCTTCGCCTTGACCGGCATTGTTCATGTTTTCAGGAGTACGACCTACATACGGTGCAGGCTGTTCTTCAGTATAACCATGCATCAATGCTGCAGCGTTTTCGGAAGGAATACCCTGTGTGTAATAAGGATTGTTCGGATCTGCCTCGGCTGGAATATAACCAGCCATAGCTTCAGAAGCGGCACGTGAATTACCGTTAATCATCTGTAACGGAAGTTTCTGTGGTTTCCAATTAAAATTCATTATGCACCTCCCATAGAAGCGAGCATTTCCTTAAGTTTAGTCAGTTCTGCCTGGTCTGCCGCGATTGAATCCTGAAGTGCCTTCTTGTCGTTTTCGTCCTGTTCGATAAGGTTTGCCTGCTTTCTTGACTGTGCATAGTCGTAAACCTGCGTTCCGAACTTAAACGCATTCTGAAGAGCCCTAGTATCATCAGCCTGATTCTGACGGATGTCCTTACTGAAATCGCGCACGCCGAAAACTAACGACGTAGGAATTCCAAACTGTGGTGTATTTAAAGCCATATAAATCTCCTGCTATATTTACGCGTGTCCCGCGTCATAATGTCTGTTGCCCCAACTTCCAGGAATCTTAGTATTGATGTCACGACCGATAGAAGATGAGTTGATTAATTCCAATACGGCCTTAGCTGCGTCGTGTACAGTTGCACCGCCTGTATAAGTGTATTCTTTACTTCCGTTACGGTATCTTATCGCAATCTTGTTATCCGGAGTTATACGTAAACTTGTGATTGCAGAAGACGAAGGATTTAACTTTTCCTTAGGCTCGGTATTTACACCTGGTACCCATTTCGGATTTCGGTTGATTACTTCCTTCTTCATCTCTTCTTTGACATAAGGATTTAAATCTTTACGTCCGTCAATTTCGTTTATAATCTTCTTGTATTCTTCCGGAGTAAAAGGCAATGCTGCATCGTTAATATGTCTGTTACGTGAAGCGTTGTGCGGAGCCGCACCGATTGGATAGTCGAATCTACACCGTTTTCGGGTACAGTGGTTCCAAGCGTCGATTGCGGCGCCTTAGGACCAAATACTCTTGCTAGTAAACCTCTAAACCAACCCATTAGCGATTACCGAATACCGAATTAATTGTCGGGAACTGCGGGTTCTGTTGAGGCTGCATCTGAATAGGAGTCTGCATGTTATTTTGAAGATTCTGCAAATCCTGATTTTCATTCTGAGCCTTCTTCTGAGCCATAGAAATTGCTGCCATAATTAAAGGAATCATTTTTACTTCTCCTTATCCGAAAATTTTACCAAGTAAAGATTTATTTTGCGACATCTGGTTAGCTGCTTTGGCCTGTGCAATAGAAGCCTTGTTCTGTGCTAACATGCTGTTGTTATTTGCAAGACCCTGTACATAGGAACCGAATGCATTGGTAGTGTTATCCAAAGCATTCTGAGAAAGACCGAGAAGATCCTTGTTCTTATTGTATAGGTTATTGTAGGTCTGCTGACCGATGTTTGCGTTTGTAGAAAATTCTTGGAGTGCCTGTGAACGGTCTTTGGAATAACGGTCAAAAGCCTTATCCCATTCTTCGGAAGCCAAAGCCTGTTGTTTTGCTGCAAGCGCATCAGTATAATCGGAACTGAACATATTTCCGGCATTTGCCATAGAATTAGTAATGGCATTAGTTGCCTTGTTCACT
>JAFNQK010000325.1 GCA_017386165.1 Treponema sp. | reverse complement strand
GTTCATGGGCAAGTATGACCTTGTGACAACGTCACTTGCAAGCAAAAGAATTGTTCCCCGGGCATTATAGGGCTTTCGGGAATATGGATGTGATAAAAGAATACGGAATGACTCGATTTTTAAGTATTCTTCTATTTGAGTGTCGTTCATAGACTTTAGCTGATCAGAATTATATTCAATTCTCTGCTGACCTGACCTCATAACACAATTCATCTGATTATTTTCTACCAGATGGTGAGAAGTACACACCGCAAAAAGGAGAGGCTCGGTATAAAACCAGTTCTGTACTATATTTCTGATTATTTGTTCTACAACCATTTTTTACAGCGAATTAATTATTTTTTTGTACAATTCAAAATCTTTTTCAGTAATAAATGCAAGAGTTTTTGGATAACTATTTGAACTGCACAAACTTACAAAATGAGAAGAAACTTCTTTTGAACCGTCAGAAATAAAATCAAAATATGAAGAAAGATTATTCAAAACGGAGCTATCTTGATCCGGCTGGTTTTGTAAGTTATTTTCTATATATTTGAAGAGAGATTCGTTTACCTGTGTCAAAACCGGAACAGAAAGTTTTTTTAATCCAGTCGAAACCTTAGAAAAATCCCCCGTAAGAATTTCCTTTGCTGTCGGAATAGAATTTTCGTTGATATATCTAAAGAACAAAGCAGTTGCCTTGTTTCCAATAATTCCTGTTACAAGAGGCTTAAGCTCATCATTAAGCTCAGAAAAATTGCAGATTACTTTCGAAGTGCGTTCCCAGCTTCTGCGGTCAGGATGACGCTCCAACGAGGCTGAATCCATATCAAAATCATTTGAATCAAGATATTCAGGATTTGCACTGATAAAAGAAATAATGCGGCTGTCGATTCCACTTTCCTGTGCCCAGTTTAACCAGTCCTGCACACTTGGAACGAATTCGTAAATGTTAAATCGGCTCACCAGAGCAGGGTCCAGATCAGTAAGCTGATATTCAGCACCATTGTTCACGGCACTGATGATACGGCTTCCGGCTGGGAGGGATTTTCCGGCAAGCTTACGGTTTAAGGTCAGATCCATAATCGTCTGAAGAACTTCCGGACGGGCGCGGTTTAATTCATCAAGGAAAAGTACAACCGGAGTATCGTCCGTAGGAAACCAGTACGGAAGCATAAAATCCGTCTTTCCAGTTTTTTCATTTTTTTCAGGGAGACCGATTAAATCTCCCGGGTCACTCATCTGGCCAAGGAACAATGTGACAACCCTGCAGTTTTTCTGCGCATAATAATCTTCAAGAATACGGCTTTTACCAATACCGTGCTTGCCCACAAGCATTATATTCTGCTCAGAAGGAGTATTATCCAAAATAAAATACAACTGTTTTGCATTGATTGTCATCGTTTTTTCCTCAAAAAAGGCTGTCTGCCAGTAAATATGCTTACATATTTCTGGCAGGCAGCCTCCCTTATAAGTTAAATCTAAACTTAATTACGTTAAATTACTCTGTTGGACGCTTTTTAAGATTCTTGCTTTCTGCAATAGCCTGGCCTTCGCCAACCTGCTGTTCCATCATAGCACGAACTTTCAAAGGAAGCCCTGCAAGAGTGATAAAGCCCTGAGCGTCTTTGTGGTTATACAATTCGCCAGTTGTGAAAGAAGCAATTGATTCATTGTACAAGCTGTACTTAGAACCAGAACCAGCTCCACGGATAGCACCCTTAACAACCTTTACCTTTGCCCAACCAGTAACATTTTCTTCAGCCTTATCCATGAATGCCATACAAGAATCCATCAAAGTAGTAAACCACTTGCCTTCATAGATCAATTCTGACATACGAATAGATACCTGCTGCTTGTAGTGATAAGTTTCACGGTCAAGACAGATATGGTCCATCATTCTGTGTGCAAAATACAAAATTGCTCCACCTGGAGTTTCGTAAACACCGCGGCTCTTCATACCAACAAAGCGGTTTTCACAAATATCAACAAGACCAACACCATTACGACCACCAATTACATTCAATTCTGTAAGAAGATCAAGAGCGTTCATCTTCTTTCCATTCAATCCAACTGGAATACCTTTTTCAAAATCGATTGTTACATATTCACCATCGTTTGGAGCTTCTTCCGGTACAACAGTATTCTTGAGCATGTGCTTGTAGTTTGGTTCATTTTCAGTTTTTTCAAGTTCAAGACCTTCGTGGCTTAAGTGCCAGATGTTCTCGTCTCTTGAATAAGACTGATCTTTCTTCATAGGAACTTCAAGTCCACGATCTTCAAGGAATTTAATTTCAGCTTCGCGGCTGTCCATATTCCATTTGTCATCGCGCCATGCAGCAATTACCTTCAAATCCGGAGCAAAAGCCTTAATAGCAAATTCAAAACGAACCTGGTCATTTCCCTTACCTGTAGCGCCGTGACAAATTGCAACAGCCTTTTCCTGACGGGCATATTCAACAAGAATCTTACCAATCAAAGGACGAGCTGTAGAAGTTCCCAAAAGATATTCATCTTCGTAAACAGCATTTGCCTTAAGTGCAGGCCAGATATATTCTTCAATGTATTCCTGTTTTGCATCAACAACATAACAAGCTGCAGCACCAGTTTTGAGTGCGCGTTCCTTGATAGCTGCCCAGTCATCACCCTGACCAACATCAATACATACAGCAATTACATCATAATCGTAATTTTCTTTAAGCCAAGGAATGATAACAGTTGTATCAAGTCCACCAGAATAAGCCAAAATAACCTTATCTTTTGCCATTTTCATGCCTCTATTGTGAATATTTATTCATCAATAATGTATCATTATTCAATTCTAATATCAATAGAAACTAAGATATCCCTTATAAAGTTCAACCTGTGCATTTTGAAACAAAAGCCGCACCTGCAAAAGCTTGTTTTGTTGTATTTTAACTGTAATCTCGTTTACCCGACCACACTTATAAAGTTCCTGATAAGCATTCAAGCGGTTTTCTTCCATCTCCACCTCGGCTTGTATAAGATCGATATTTGAATTATTAAGGTCTTTTTGAACCTTCCATAATTTGGAAAAACTT